>ONXO01000094.1 GCA_900321795.1 uncultured Eubacteriales bacterium | reverse complement strand
GGTGAAAGTTATGAAGTAAGTGGAATAGGATATAATGATAAAGGTAAAATACTTGGCAAAAACTTAAATAATCTTGATTTAATTATCAAAGAAGGAGCACTAAACAACGAAGCATCATTAACAAAAGTAAAAGGAAAGTGGATTTCATTAGGTGATTCAATGGAAATTGCCCTCCATGCTTTATGCTATAAACACAATTTAAAAATAGAAGATGAAGTACTAGGCAGAATTCCATATGAATCAGAGGCAGGATACTCTAGTTGTTTCTATAAAAATAGTAAAACCTATGTATCCGTAAAAGGTTCACTAGAAACGGTTCTTGACTTTTCAACAAGCATGAAAGTAAATGGAAGAAAAGCAAAACTTAACAAAGAAATAATAAGAAAACAAAATGAAGAACTAGCAAGAAATGGATATAGAGTACTTGCTTTTGCAAGTGGGGAAGTAAAAGACTTTAAGGAAAAAGAAAAATATACTGAAAAAGATTTGCCGTCTTTAACATTTATCGGACTAATAGCTTTTGTTGACCCAGTTAGAGAAGATGCGAAAGATGCTGTCATAAAATGTAAAAATGCTGGAATAAAAGTGGTAATGATAACTGGCGATCACCCATTAACGGCATATTCAGTAGCAAAAGACTTAAAAATAGCAACTAGTGAAGAAGAAGTAGTAACAGGGACAGATCTAGATAGAATAAGGCTAAAAGGGGATCGTGAGTTTGACAGATTTATAAAAGACAAAACAGTTTTTGCACGTGTAACACCTATTCAAAAACTTGAAATAGTTGAATCTTTTAAAAGAATGGATGAATTTATAGCTGTTACAGGTGATGGAGTTAATGACTCTCCAGCATTAAAAGCAGCCAATGTTTCAATAGCAATGGGCAGTGGTACTGATGTAGCTAAAGAAACAGGTTCCTTAATTATAGTTGATGATAAATTTTCTTCAATAGTTGGAGGTGTAGAAGAAGGAAGAATATCCTACTCAAATGTAAGAAAAGTTGTACATATGTTACTATCCTGTGGAGTATGTGAAGTAATGTTCTTTGTGCTAGCTATTGTATTTGACTTCCCCGCTCCATTAACTGCAGTTCAACTCCTTTGGCTAAACTTAGTAACAGATGGTCTACAAGATGTTGCCTTATCATTTGAAGAAGGAGAAAAAGACATAATGAAAAAACACCCTAGAAAACCTACTGAAGGACTATTTGATAGACTTCTAATAAATGAAATAGTGCTAAATGGTTTATTTATGGGCATAACTGTCTTTCTCGTTTGGACTTACCTACTAAAAGCGTTACATCTAGATTTAGTACAAGCAAGAACATGCATATTAATACTAATGGTATTCATGCAAAACATACACTGTTTCAATTGTAGAAGTGAGAAACTGCCAATATTTAAAAAACCTTTAAAAGAAAATAAATACTTGCTTTTTGGAGTGTTAGCTGTTCTAGCGCTTCAAGTATTTGCTGTAGAAAACGAAGTGATTTCTTCATTTCTAGGCTTAACTACAATACCTTATAAAGACATACTAACACTATTTTTACTTGCCCTACCAATAATAGTAATCAGCGAGCTTATAAAATACTTCGAAAGAAAAAGAGGTGGAGAAAAGTGATGCTTATAAATATAGTATTTCTTATTGCAGGTCTAGTTGCACTTATAATGGCCTCTGACATCTTCGTAGATGCTTCTGCTTCTTTAGCAATAAAATTAAAAGTACCTAAAATGCTTATAGCTTTAACAATTGCCGCTTTTGGAACATGTGCACCTGAACTTGCTATATCATTTAATTCAATAGCTTCTTCAAATGCAGACATGACAATAGCTAATGTAGTAGGCTCTTGCATAGTAAACATACTATTAATAGTTGGAGTAGCAGCAATAGTAAAGCCTTTAAAAGTAAAAGAAAAAACAATAAAAAAAGAATTACCAATATTAGTATTTATAACTCTAGCATTTTTTGTGCTGTTAAGTGATTCATTATTTTCTAAAAATAAACTTAACGGATTATCTAGAGTAGATGCCTTAATGCTAATACTCTGGTTTGGCTTCTTCATTTATTACATTATTTCAATAGTAAGGCAGAACAAAAAAGACTATGATGACACTGCTAAGTATTCTCTTAAAGAATCAATTATATACATAATAATAACATTGATAGTAATAATATTTGCAAGTGATGTAGTAGTAGATAATGCTGTTATAGTAGCAGAAAAGCTTGGAATTAGTCAAAAGATAATTACAATGACAGCTATAGTAATAGGAACATCTCTCCCTGAGTTAACGATGACAGTAGGTTCAGCTAAAAAAGGCGAGTTTGACATGGCCATTGGCAATATAATAGGAACTAATATATTTAATATATGCATAGTTTTAGGCTTGCCTACACTTATCTTTGGAGGATACACATCAGGGGCATTTAATTTAATAGACACAGGAGTAGTACTTCTGGCGGCTATAATGTTCTACTTATTCGGCAGAAGTGACAAAGAACTAACAAGACGTGAAGGCATTCTAATGGTAATTGTCTTCTTAGTATATTATTCATATATGTTTTTGGTATAATTAACCCAATTATGTATCAAAAACTGCACAAAAAACTTTACAAATACACTAACCTAGTGATATAATACACTAGGTTTTTTAAAGGAGTTGAAAACAAATGAAGATAAGAAATGTTGCAATAATAGCCCATGTTGATCATGGTAAAACCACATTAGTAGATGAATTACTAAAACAAAGTGGTACATTTAGAGATAATGAACAACATGATGACAGAGTAATGGACTCAAATGATATAGAAAAAGAAAGAGGAATAACAATACTTGCTAAAACTACAGGCGTACATTATAAAGATTACAAAATTAATATAGTAGATACACCAGGGCATGCTGATTTTGGTGGAGAAGTAGAAAGAATAATGCATATGGTTGATGGTGTTATATTACTAGTAGATGCTAGAGAAGGAACAATGCCTCAAACTAGATTTGTTCTAAAAAAAGCCTTAGAAGCAGATTTAAAACCTATAGTAGTAATTAACAAGGTTGATAGAGAAAACATTCGACTAAATGAAGTAATAGATGAAGTTTTAGAACTATTTATAGAACTTGGTGCTAATGACGAGCAAATAGATTTCCCAGTTATTTATGCTTCTGCTCTAGCAGGAACAACATCTTTAAGTGAAGACTTATCTACTCAACAGCACACTATGGATCCAATTTTTGAAGCAATAATTAACAATATACCAGAACCTAAAGGAAACATTGAAGAACCACTTCAGTTTCAACCAGCGCTACTAGATTATAACGATTATGTAGGAAGAATTGGCGTAGGTACAATAGCTAGAGGTAAAATCAAAGCAGGACAAATGGTATCTTGTGTAAGACTAGATGGTAGCATAAAACAATTTAGAGTACAAAAATTATTTGGATTTACAGGAATAAAAAGACAAGAGATAGAATCAGCATCAGCTGGTGAAATAGTTGGAATATCAGGACTTCCTGACATCTCAGTAGGTGAAACAGTATGTGAAATAGGTGCTGAAGAAGCTTTACCAGTATTAACAATAGAAGAGCCAACACTTCAAATGACTTTTGGAGTAAACACTTCTCCATTTGCCGGAAAAGAAGGAGACTTACTAACAGCCAGAAAAATAGAAGAAAGATTAATGAAAGAACTTGAAAAGGATGTTTCTTTAAGAGTTGAGCAAGCTGATCAAGAATCTTGGCTAGTATCAGGACGTGGAGAACTTCACTTATCTATTTTAATAGAAAATATGAGAAGAGAAGGTTTTGAACTACAAGTATCAAAACCTGAAGTTATCGTAAAAGAAGTAAATGGCGTTAGAGAGGAGCCTTATGAGGAAGTTTTAATAGAAGCTCCCTCTGATACTGTGGGTGCTGTTATAGAAAGCTTAGCTAATAGAAATGGTACAATGGTAAGTATGAAACCATTCGAAAATAATACTAAACTAGAATACATAGTACCTTCTCGTGGATTAATTGGATTTGTAAATGAATTTTTAATTCTAACAAGGGGATATGGAATAATAAATCATACATTTAAAGAATACGGACCACTTACTAATGCAAATGTTGGAGAAAGAAAACTAGGTGTATTAGTGTCAATGGAAAACGGAAAAGCAACTGCATATGCACTAGGTGCTCTAGAGGACAGAGGTATTATGTTTATTGAACCTGGTACGGAAGTATACGAAGGCATGATAATCGGTGAATCAAACAAAGACCT
>ONXO01000042.1 GCA_900321795.1 uncultured Eubacteriales bacterium | reverse complement strand
TAATGATAAAGAAGCTTATGTAGACGATGGTGAAAATCATAGTTTAATTATAGGTGCTTCAGGTTCAGGTAAAACTTGGACTATTATCGATCCACTTGTAAAGATACTTGGCAAAGCCGGAGAAAGTATGCTTATTACTGATCCTAAGGGTGAGATTTATGAACATAATGCAAACCTATTAAGAGAAAGAGGATATAATGTAGTACTAGTTAACTTCAGAGATCCTGATCAAGGTGCTGCTTGGAACCCACTTTCACTTCCTTATAGATATTGGAAAGAAGGAAAAGAAGATAAAGCAATGGAACTTCTAGAAGACCTTGCTATGAACATACTAGTTGATGCACAAAATAATGATCCATTCTGGCAAAAATCAGCTGCAGACTATTTTACTGGTTTAGCTTTAGGTCTTTTTGAAGACGCAAAAAGCGAAGACGAAGTAAACTTAAACAGTATAAACGCGATGAGTACTTTTGGTGAAGAAAGATGTGGCGCTAGTAAGTATGATAAAGAATACTTTAAATTAAAAGGGGAGCTTTCTAGTGCGTATATCTCAGCTGCTGCTACAGTTTTGGCACCCGCTGATACTAAAGGTGGAATAACTTCTACATTTAGACAAAAGATAAGGATATTTAGTTCACGTAAAAAACTTGCTGAGATGCTTTCGTACACTAGTTTTGATATTAAAAAGATAGGTAGTGAAAAAACAGCAGTATTCTTAAAAGTACATGATGAAAAAACAACATATCATGCTTTAGTTACAATATTTGTTAAACAGATGTATGAATGCTTAATCGATGAGGCTCAGAAATGTGATAATCAAAAGCTAAAGATTAGAACTAACTTTATACTTGATGAGTTTGCTAATATGCCAGCACTTAAAGATGTAGAAAGTATGATAACAGCATCTCGTTCTAGAAACATGAGATTTAACTTTGTTATTCAAAACTTTGCACAGCTTAATAAAGTATATGGTAAAGATGTAGCTGAAACTATTAAAGGTAACTGTGGTAACATGTTCTATCTAATAACTACTGAATATGCTGCACTTGAAGAATTAAGTAAACTACTTGGTGATGTTAAACCTAAGAAGGCTAAAGAAGGAGAACCACAGCCACCTATTAGGCCGCTTGTTACAGTTAGTGATCTACAGCAGATGAAGCAATTTGAAATGATAATCAAAAGATGGAGAAATCAACCTTATAAAACTAAACATACTCCAAGCTTTAAGATAACTAAAGATGGCGGATGGGGATATACTGAAACAATAAGCGACTATCCTCATAGAGATGAAAGAGAAATCAAGACATTTGATATTAAAGCATTTGTTGATTCTCATAAACAAGAAGAAGCAAGTCCTTTTGGAAGCTTTGGAGGAGGAAGCCCTTTTGTACCACCATTTGGAGTACCATCTATCGGACACGGTATAACTGGAAACACACCTATGAATACTTCTACTAATCAGATGAATTCAAATGGAAGTAGTGTTGATGATTTAGTAAGGAAAATAGATGAGCAAATAGCTAAAATAGAAGCTGAGGAAAAAGCGGAAAAAGAACGTTTAGCTTCTGCCGGTAAAAAAGAAAAGGTAAACGATTTTGAAGCTCTAGTAAATAGAAAATATGAAGAGTTTAAAAATCAAAAAGAAGAAGCTGAAGAAAATAATGAAGAAACTAAAGTAGTACAAACTATAGATGAACTTCCTAAGCTATCTGAAATAGATACTACTAATTCCAATGAAAAAGAAGGAATAAACATAGATGACTTACTTGCTAAGATAGATGCAAAAATAGCTGAACTTGAAGAGGAAGAAAGAAGAAATGAGGAAGCTGCAAGTAGAGCTAAAGAAGAAGCAAATAATGCATTTGAAAGAAAAGCACAAGAAATCAGTGATGAAATTGTTTATGATGAAATAATGAAACCACAAGTTAATATAGATGCTGATAGCATAGTAATAGATGATAGAATTACCGATGATGAGTTCTTTGATGATTTCTTTGGAGATGATGAATAAAGCCTAACGGCTTTTTTCTTTTAGCATATAATAATATAGGTGATTTAATCATGAAAAGTATAAACATTAGCCTTGCTAGAAATAGAAGAGGAATAATAATTGACTTGCAAAGTCCAGTAGATTATAATAATTATCACTTAAAAGGAGCAATAAATATTCCTTATGATGAACTATTAAATAACTATAGAAAATACTTAAATAAGAAAGATACATATTATATTTATTGTAAAAGTGGAAAATTATCAAAAAGAGTGTCAACAATGTTAGATTATTTAGGATATAATGTTATAATGATAGAAAATTAGAGTTATAATATAAATAAAGAAAGAGGTGTTACTATGGGCTTTTTAGCAGGACTAGATTCATTTATAACTGCTTTACTTGGATTACTTGGTTCTTGGGGAGCAATACTTGGATGTGTGTTTATTTTATTTGAATCAATAATACCAATTCTTCCTCTTTCAGTATTTATAACACTTAACTTTATAACTTTTGGGCCAATAATTGGTTTTATAATATCTTGGGTATTTACCTGTCTAGGATGCATGATGAGCTATTATATATTTAAGCATGGTGTATCAGAAAAATATTTTCTTAAATTAAAAGAACATCCTCAGTTTGGTAAAATTGTAAAAGTAGTAGAAAACATGGATTTTGCAAATATTGTAACACTTATTGCCATACCTTTTACTCCAGCATTTCTTATCAACATTGCAGCTGGAGTTTGTAGAGTAGATGCTAAAAAATATTTTTATGCCTTACTTATTGGTAAAATATCACTTGTATATTTCTGGGGATATGTAGGTGTAAGTCTAATAGAAGCCCTAAAAAATCCAATCATTTTAGTAAAAGTAGTAATAATTGTCATAGTAGTTTACATAGCAAGTTCACTACTTTCAAAAAAATTGAAGATTAAATAATTATAATATGCTTAATCAAATTTGTTTATGGTTAATTTAAGTCATGATGTAACATTATCACTACATATGTTAAAATATACTAAAGAAATAACTGATTAAAATTTAAATAAGATATTTTTTGATGAGTTTAAAACCAATTATGTTATTAGAAATTCTGTTTCTATGGATATAATGCAAATTGGAGAATTGAGCACACATTTAAGTGAAGAGTATATTATGAAAACAAGTAGTGAAGTTAATTGGAAAGTTATCGGCGGCATGAGAAATAGATTTGCACATGGTTATTTTACTATGGATTATGAAATAATCTATGAAACAGCTATTAATGATATTCCTAAGTTACAAGATTTTTTGAATAAAGAAATAGGTAAAGAGACTATAATTAGTTAATTTATACTATTTTTTTCTTTTGTTCGCTTAAAAATATTCGGGTCTTGTGATATACTTATTACATAAGAAGGTGAAATACATGTTAGAATATATAATAATAGGAATTTTAGCTGTAATACTAGTTATTCTAATAGTATTACTATTTAAAGTAAAAAAAGTAAATGAAAGTGAAATTGAACTTAGAATAAAAGAAATGCAAACTGATATGGTCAAATCTATTGG
>ONXO01000099.1 GCA_900321795.1 uncultured Eubacteriales bacterium | reverse complement strand
TTTAATTTGTTCTTCTTCTATCTTAACATCATGATTTTCTATTAAGTAAGATATATAACTTATATACTCTTCATCATATCCTAATCTGTGTAGTATTTCTTTAGACATATCACTAGATACTTTAGCATGATTTTTAAAGTGTCTTACTTCTCCATCTTGATACGAAAATGGTTTACCAATATCATGAAGTAGTAAGCTTAGTCTAATATCAAAGTCTTTTTTTGATAAGCTAAGTGCAAATAAAGTATGATTCCATACATCTAAATGATGATGCGGATGTTTATGTTCAAAACCTATCATATATTTTATTTCAGGGATCATAGATAGTAAATAATCCATATTATCATTTATAGATGCAATTATATCATCTGATTCTAAAATGCTTTTTAAATCCATTTTTAACACACCTCGCATTTTTAAAGTTAGACCAATTGTATCCAACTATCTAAAGATTATCATTTAATTACACCAAATCTTTTAAAAGGAAACAAAACAAAATTGACTTTGCCTTTGATATTATCCCTTTTTATTGGACCAATTGATCGAGAATCTTTTGAAACATTTCTATTATCTCCAAGTACTATATATTCATCTTTTCCTGTGATAAGTTCAAAATCAGATGTATACTCAAAATCTAAAGGCATTTCAATTAGTTCATCATTAATATAAAGTTTATCATCAATATAGCTAACTTTTTCATTAGGAAGTCCTATGATTCTTTTAATTAATGTATCATTATTATAATTAACTACAACAATATCAAATCTGTCAATCCCCTTTTTAAGAGCTATTTTATTGACTATAACCAAATCATTATCAAAAAGAGTATTTTCCATTGAAGAACCATTAACTAGTCCTGGGGTTACCAAAAAGCTTCTTATTAAAATAACAAATATTACTATAACAAAATAAGGCCCTAACTCTTTTATTATCTTTTTCACTATTAACCAACTCTTTTCCTAATAACATTTTACATTAAATAGCAAAAAAATGCTAGTTATTAGCATTAATCTTTTATATTTTTTCCTCATTCCTATATAATAGTTCTTTTAAAGATTTATCCTTATTATTTATATAAAATTCTCTATTAGATAGCATATACCAAATCTCTTTTAATTCTTTCATTTTCATACCTTTCAAAGATTTGAATTTAGCTATTTCTTTAAATCTATTTTTATTATAGTCACATAAAGTCACTATTTGCATTCCAACTATGATTCCAATTAATACATAACATATATTTGTCGAATATTTACTAATAAAATAATATATTGTATTAGGTATATAAGAAAAATATAAATCTTTGGCAATTATTATATAAATAACGGAAATTGATGCATCTAATACAAAAGTTTTTACTTTTCCTAATTTTGAAGACTGTACATTTTTATTCATATTAAATGCAAAAAGACTATTGATTGTTATTGCAAGTTCTAAAAACAAAACTAATAACACAATTGGATATTCATAAGATAGAATTGCTATCATAACTAAAGCAAAAATTTTATCACTAAGAGTATCTAATAAACTCCCTAAAAAACTCTCAACTTTCCAGTATCTAGATAATCTGCCGTCTATGAAATCTGTAAAAAATAATAAACACACAAAGAATGCAAAACGCCCAATACCATGCTTAAAATAACTAATAGGCATAATTATTGAACCTAAGATTCTTGTAAAAGTTATTAAGTTTACTATAATATATTTAATTAATTTATCTTTTTTCATAATTAATCTCCTAATTAAATGATGAATATACTTCATGTGGAATAAGACGTACATTTTTTTCTTTTGCTAACTGTGATACTGTTGTAATTTTGTATCCCTTTTCTTTAAGCTCTGGCAAGATTAATTTAAGTGTTTCTAGTGTTTCAGGATAAGTGTCATGCATTAATATTATATCTCCATCCTTTACATTATCTAAAATGTGTTTAGCCACCCTATTTGCATCTCTATAAAGCCAGTCATTAGTATCTACATTCCAATATATAATAGGTGTATTAATAATTTTTTTAATTGATTCTGTTGCATTCCCGTATGGCGTTCTAGTTAATTCTATGTATTTATCGGTAATCTCATTAAAAATTATATTTGCACTATTAAGTTCTTCTTCAATTGATTTAAGCGTTAGAGAATTCAAATTTTTATGAGAATATGTATGAGAACCAATTTCCATATTATTATCAATTAAATATCTAACAATCTCTTGATTATATTTCATTTTATTACCTAGTTCAAAGAATGTGGCTTCAGAAGAATTAGCTGACAAAGTATCAGTTATATCTTTTGTGTAATCACTAGGCCCATCATCAAAAGTAAACGAAATAACTTTATCATACTGCTCAGACATAGCAGTTTTAGATTCTTCTCCTAACACTACATAAACATTATAATTAACATTGAACAACAAATCATTAAATAGAACTTTAAATGAGTTCTTTTCAATATCAATAGCCGTATTTTTAAATTCATCTTGAACTACTATCTTATATATATTAGTAGAATATTTCTTTTTAATTCTATCAAGAACTTCATTTCCTAATAATTGAAAGTCAAATATTGAGTTCTTATCAACTAATATTTCGTTTTTAATATCTAGAAAAATATTTTTATATAATTTTTTTTCATCATTTTCAATAATAAATAAAATACTTAAAAAAGGATTATAATTAGAAATTTTATATGTAATATTTGTATTTTCTTTTTCTTGTATAATATTTTGTATTTCCTTATCTAAAATTTCATAATCAAAAAAAGGATACTCAGCTTTGAAATTTATATCATTATTATGCAGTTTCATAGTTTTATAACTATTTATAATGTTTTTTATATATTCTTTCCCTAATTTTTCATTTTCACTGGAATTATACACAAAAAGAATTATTGAGCTTATCATAGCTAACAATACCAATAAAAGTATTAACGATTTTTTTAATCTTGACATCTTTCCACCACATTTCAATATCTATTTTATCATATTTTAATTTTATATAAAATATTAATAAAAAGAATAAATTATTTCTATAATTAAAACCTTATTTAATCTATTAGATTATTAATTTAAATATGCAAAGTAAAAGTAGATTACAATTATAATGTGATCTACTTTTACATTTTTTAGAGAAATAGCACTTTACTTTTGCTTTTTTAATAGGTCTCTTATTTCTTCTAAAAGAACAACTTCATCTGATTTTACAGCCTCAGCTCTTGTTTCTTCTTTTGTTTCCTCTTTCTTTTTCATATTCTGTAATTTATTTATTGCTTTTATAAATACAAATATACAGAAAGCTACTATTAAGAAATCAACTACATTTTGCAAGAATAGACCATATCCAATAGACGCACCTTTAAAGTCAATAGATAATCTAGAAAAATCATGCCCCCCAATTATCATACCTACTATTGGCATAAAAATATTATCTACTAAACTAGATACTATTTTTCCGAAAGCAGAACCAATGATTACACCAACAGCCATATCAAGTACATTTCCACGTGATATAAACTCTTTAAACTCTTTCAAAAAATCTTTCATTCCATACCTCTCTTTCTATTAGAGTATATCACATATTGCTCAAAAGAAAAAGCATTTTAAACATATATTTAATGCAAAAAAGTTGCATATTGATTAATAATTTCTTGATTTTATCACAAAATGTGATAATATAGAGTACAAGCGTATAAAAAGGAGGGTTTATGTGCAAAGAAATACAAAATATAATAAATGACTATAATGGATTAAGAAAACAAGATAATTATTCATCCAATGAGGATTTAATGATGAATGTTTTACAAAACAAAGGTGTTTTACCATATAAGGATATAAACAATACCGATCATGATTTTATGCTTAAAGCCAATATAATAAGTGCTCAGTTCTATTTGATGTTACTTTCCAAACCATTTGAAGATGTTATTAATTTCTATGGAAACTGGGATAATAAAGAAGTAATTGAGAGAAAAGCTGAAAATTATTTAGCTAAAGAAAAAAGAGTTAAAGTTTTAGCAATTTGAAACAGATAATCCGTTTAAAGATTATCTGTTTTTTAATGTTTTAACTTTCATTCTTCTATTCATGTCAATAACATGTTCATCTTCTTCAGTTTGCTTCAAAAATGAAGAATCAACATTTTCAAGTTTAGCCATAGAATAATATATCTGTTCATCAGCCATATTTAAGATGAAATCAAACCATTTATTTATAGCTTCATTAGTGTCATGTTTAACATCAAAGTAAATATTATCTATAGCTTTTATATATGAAATCTTATTAAGCAATATGCTCCCAGATAAGTTAAGTGGGCTTATTCTTAGTTTTGTTCCATATATAGTATTTATACTAGCTGTAAACTTAGAATTATGAAGTAATCTAGCTGTTCTTCCGTTTCCATCAGAATACGGATGTATTCTAACAAATAGCAAATGGATTAAAGCACTTTTAAGAAATGGATTTGACATTAGTAGAGATACATCATTTCTTTTATATATTTTAATAAAGTCATTCATAAACTTTTCTACATCCTTAGCCTGCGCACCTCTATAAATTATCTCTTCTTCTCCATTTATGTCTCTACTAACCTTAACTTCATTTGTTCTATATTCAAATGTTGGTTCATATTCATCTTTAACAGCAAAGTTATGTAATTCATGTATTCGTTTGTTAGATATGTTTAATGTATCAAAGAAAACTTCATCATTTTGTAAATCTATTTGAGAATAATCCACCGGATGTTCAATTTGCTGGTTATATCTTAGTTCTTCATATAGTAAGTAAACCCAATAGTCAATAATATATTTTTCATCAAATGCACTTATTTTATTAATATAATCTTTAAATGAGTTATTTGTATCATCTAAATGTTCTAAAACATGCGGAAGTAGTTTAATCCTATTTACAAATTCATCTAAAGGAAAATATTCAACTAAAGCATCATTCACCATTCCATATTCATTATTGTACATTTTTATCCCCCTTAATTTGTACTTTATTTTACCACAAAATAATAAAATGTCAAGAGAAAGCTTTATAAAACCTTTTAAACACACTTCTTTAATAAACATAATAATTAATCATTCATTGTAAAATAAAAACTAACTATTTAAAGTTAGTTAATTATCAATCTGGTGCACGTGAAGGGACTTGAACCCCCATGGATTGCTCCGCTAGATCCTAAGTCTAGTGCGTCTGCCAATTCCGCCACACGTGCAGTGGTGGACCCTGCAGGACTCGAACCTGCGACCGCCCGGTTATGAGCCGGATGCTCTAACCAACTGAGCTAAGGGTCCAACGACAAATATAATATTACAACAAATGAATGAAAAATGCAAGTGTTTTATTTAAAAAAATGTAAACTGTCTTCCTGAATTGTTTAAATAAATTAAAATGTTACTTTTCAATCTCTTTTATTGCCTATTAAAAGCCTGCTTGCCTATTTATTATTGAGATATTAAATATAACAAAGAATATTCATTAAAGCAAAAGAAAAGATTTACTTTTCTTCTAAACGACTAAGTAAATCTATTTTAAACATTTCTTTTTGAGCATTTGCTTTAGAAATCATTATTCCTTTATAAGCAGTTAACTCAGATTTGTGACCATCCATTAAAATATCTTTAGGTTCAAGACCAGTTAACATTACAACATTTTGTTCTTTATAAACTGTATATTGTAGTTTAACTTTACCATAAACTTTAACAAATAAGTTATCTGTTGGAAGTTGCAATTCATAAGTTTCGGTTTTATCATGCTTATTAATTGATATTAATTCTCCTAAAAAATCGCCTTTTCTTAATGATGGATAAAAGTCAAACATAAGTCTTTTATAAGCCATCATATTATATTTCTTTAAACTTCTTTCTAATTTCTTAAAATTATTTTCATCTAAATAATCTAATAAATATCTACCTTTCATTTTATCTAACCCCCATTACTGATATAATTATAGCATATATGGTACATTTTGTCAATACTTTGTACTTTATTTATTACTCTTTTATCAGTTGTAGTAAGATTATACCATTTTATGCACATTTTGTCCAGCCTCAATTTCTAATTAATTTTGGATTAAAAAAGAACTATTTATTCAATAGTTCCTTACTTTCGATTTCTTTTTTTATTAAATCAGTAAACTCGTCAAGCGTTACAGTAATAGTTTCTTCACTTCCGTATTTTCTATAACTTACAGTATTATTGTCTACTTCTTTTTGACCAATTATTAGTATATATGGTATTTTCTTTAAAACATTTTCTCTTAATTTATACCCTAGTTTCTCTTCTCTATCATCTAAATTTACTCTTATACTGTCATCTTTTAATCTATTAAATATTTTTTCAGCATATTCTAAATGATATTGATTATTCACTGGTACAACATTAACTTGTACTGGTGAAAGCCAAAGTGGTAAAGCTCCTTTTGTTTCTTCTAAGATAAAAGCTGTAAATCTATCAAATGTACCAAATATAGCACGATGAAGTACTACTGGTATTTGCTTAGACCCATCTTTATCGATATAAGAGAGTTCAAATCTTCTAGGAAGTAAGAAATCTAGCTGGCAAGTAGAAAGAGTTACTTCAGGGCCTACAGCAGGTTTCACTTCAACATCAAGCTTAGGTCCATAAAAGGCTGCTTCTCCTTTAGCTTCGTAGTATTCCACACCCAAATCATTAAGCACTTCTCTTAGTTTAGCTTCTGCACTATCCCACATCTCATCATCATCAAAGTATTTTTCTTTATCTTCTTTGTCTCTAAGTGATAATCTAAAGCTATAATCTTTAATACCAAAATCTCTATATACATCAAGTATTAACTTAACAACTTTTTTAAACTCTTCTCCAATTTGCTCAGGAGTTACAAATAGATGAGCATCGTTTTGGCACATGCACCTTACTCTTTCCAGCCCTTTAACAGCACCAGAAGCTTCATATCTAAAGTCAGTTGCAAATTCGCCAATTCTAATTGGTAAATCTCTATATGAATGTAAATCATTAGCATATACTAGCATATGATGAGGACAGTTCATTGGTCTTAATACAAACTCTTCTTCATCTACTTTCATCATTGGAAACATATTTTCTTTATAGTGATCCCAGTGTCCACTTGTTTTATATAAATTAACTGTTCCTACACATGGAGTATATACATGCTTATAACCTAGTTTTTGTTCTTTTTCATAGATATAGTTTTCAAGCTGTTTTCTAACTATAGCTCCGTTAGGTAGCCAAAGGGGCATTCCTTTACCAACTAAATCGTGATTCATGAATATTTCAAGATTTTTTCCTATCTTTCTATGGTCTCTTTCTGCTGCTTCAGATAATTCCTTTAAATGAGCATTTAACTCTTCTTCAGTTCTAAAACATACACCATAGATTCTTTGAAGCATTTTGTTTTTAGCATCACCCTTCCAATAAGCACCAGAGAACTTTATTAACTTAAAATATTTGCATTCCTTAACGCTTTCAACATGTGGACCTCTACAAAGATCAGTAAAATCGCCCTGTGAATAGCAAGAAATGATTGTTTCATCTTCATCCATTCTAGAAATTAAATCTACTTTATAAGGATCATCCTTAAACATATCTAAAGCTTCATTCTTACTAATTTCTTGTCTTACAATTCTTTTACCATCTTTAGATATTTTCTTCATTTCTTTTTCTATTACAGGAATATCTTCTTCTTTAATAACCTTATCCCCTAAATCAATATCGTAATAGAATCCTTCCTCAACTACAGGGCCTACCCAAAACTTAGCTTCTGGATATAAGTGTTTAACTGCTTGTGCCATCAAATGAGCACATGAGTGATTAAGTACATTTAAATCTTTGTCTTCTTTAAAATTTACCATAATTAAATATCCTTTCTTTTTGTATAAACACAGTTTTCTTGTCTTATACTTTTAATAGTTAGCAATAGATTTTTTAATCTATATAATTCAGTACTTCTACAGCTTAATTCTTTTTTATTTCTTAATGGTTTCATGCATTCAAATTTTGTCATTTTTTCTCTCCTCCCTAAAATAAAAACACTTCCCTTTTCACAGGAGTGCTTATCTAACACGGTACCATCCATTTTTTACTTTGAACTTATAACGCAGTTACCCGTAGATTATTATCTCTTTCAAAAGGTAGTAATCATTAGATATCTTTATTAGCTCCCACCAAATGCTAACTCTCTTCAAAAAACATTCTAACAATATTGTCCTTTGTCTTCAATTTACATTTATTATTTTAGCACATCAATTTTCCTTTTACAATAGAATTTATAATTTTTAGATTTCGTGTAAACTTTAATATACCAAAATAATATAATATTATAGGTGAAAGTATATGGCTAGTAGTATATTTAAATCATTTAGTTTGGATAAAATTATAAGTGGTGGCAAAACTGCTGCCAACTTTGTAAATAAGGCTATACCAATTTATAAGCAAAGCATGCCTATAGTACAGAATGTAAGAAGTGCTTGGAATACTGTTTCTTCCGTCAGAAAAGCAGCTAGAGATGAAGTTATAAAAGACATAAAAGCTTTTGAAAGACCAGTAAGCTTATTTAAAAAGAAAGCAATTAGTGAAACAAGAGGAAAAATAGATACAGATGGATTAACATTTTTTCAATAAAAAAAATTAGTAAGTATATTTTTTTAATATTTCTACTACCTTTACTAATTCTTTATTTCCTTTTATTCTAGAATATTTTTCTATTAAGTATTCATTATATTCTTTAAGTAAATCTTTATTTTGATGATTCACTCCAACTATTAGTTCTTCTTCAATATAGTTTGATTTTCCAGGAATAAACACTATTAAATTATAATATTTACCCTTTTCTTTAATTATTTCTTCTAAACAGATTTTATAGTTTAAAGAAAGCATTTCTTTTCTTAACATATCATTCTTGTTATTTGAAACTGTTATAATTTTATTAAATCTCTTATTAGTATCTTTAAGTATATTTAATATAGTATTTGTCCCCATGCCAGCTAATACCAAAGTGTAATCATTTTCATCATCATGTAAAGTTATTCCATTTCCTATACGAAAATCAATAAACGGTTTTAAATCGTTTGGTGTTCCTTTTTTAGCATTTTCAATTATATTACTTCTTAAATCACTAGCTATAGAATATATACCTCTTTTAGCTAAGAGTCTGGATAAAAGTGCTTGATCACATCCAACATCAAGCACTTTTTCGTTATCCGTAATATATTTAGAAATAGTTTCTAATCTAGTCAATTAAAAAATCTTTAAGCTTTTTAGCACGAGATGGATGTCTTAACTTTCTTAGTGCTTTAGCTTCTATTTGCCTAATTCTTTCTCTGGTTACACCAAATCTTTTTCCTACCTCTTCAAGAGTATGGCAAGTTCCATCATAAAGTCCAAATCTAAGTTCCAAAACTTCTTCTTCTCTTTTAGTTAAAGTTTCAAGTACACCTTTAAGTTCTTCTTTAAGCATTTCATAAGTAGTATATTCTTCAGGAGACATAGTTCTTTCATCTGCAAGAAAATCACCCAAATGTGAATCATCTTCTTCTCCTATAGGAGTCTCTAAACTTACTGGATCTTGGCTTATCTTTCTTATTTCAACTATCTTATCAAGAGATAAATTCATCTTTTTAGCAAGTTCTTCATCAGTAGGCTCTCTATTTAAATCAAGTGCTAATTGTCTTTCAACTCTAGCCATTTTATTTATAGTTTCAACCATATGAACAGGAACACGTATAGTTCTTGCCTGGTCTGCCAAAGCTCTTGTGATAGCTTGTCTAATCCACCAAGTAGCATATGTACTAAACTTAAATCCCTTTTCAAAATCAAACTTATCGACTGCTTTCATAAGGCCAATATTTCCTTCTTGAATAAGATCTAGGAACAATAAGCCTCTTCCAACATATCTTTTAGCTATTGATACAACAAGTCTTAGGTTACTTTCTGCAAGTGTTCTTTTAGCATCTT
>ONXO01000093.1 GCA_900321795.1 uncultured Eubacteriales bacterium | reverse complement strand
TCTAATAATGACAAATTCATTTTATCATTTTCATCTACAAATATTCTTAAATTTACAATTTTATCTATCATTTTATCTACTATTTCTTCATTATCTCCATCAGTAAAGCTAGATAATAAGACTAAACCTTTATTTATACTTCCGTTTATTTGTCCATCAATAGTTACTTTACTATTCTTGCTTCTTTGAAGTACTACTTTCATTATCTTTCAACCCTTTCCACAAATTTTAATGAAGA
Organism: uncultured Eubacteriales bacterium; assembly: GCA_900321795.1. Classification (GTDB taxonomy): domain Bacteria; phylum Bacillota_I; class Bacilli_A; order RF39; family UBA660; genus RUG727. Next base: position 27,580 of record ONXO01000093.1, on the reverse strand, counting down.
AATATCATTTATAAATCTGTCTAGGCATTCTTTATTTTTAACCTTACAAATAAGTTCATATACATCTAGAGAAGATCTTCTCCCTTTATTATTAATTGAAGAAACAATCGTTTCTGTTTTAGTTGCTGCTGTTATTAAATCAACTAGATTATCATTAGTAGTGTCTATATAAATAGTTAAAGTTGCTAAGTATTTATCTGCTATTTTGTCATTCCACTGTGCTTCTATTATTCTTTCACTTTCTTTATTTACTTCTTTACAGTCTTTTCTATGGATAGTAATGCCATTTCCTTTAGTAATATAGCCAATTATTTCATCGCCTAAAACTGGATGGCAACAAGAAGCTAAGTTAGTTAGGATATCCCCATATCCTGCGATTAATATTTTACCATTTTCAGTTTGTTTTATTATATCAGTATTTTCAAGAAGCTTATCTATTGTATCATCTTCTTTAGGATTAATAATATCTAAAAGTTTATTAACTATTGAAGAAGGTGTATATTTAAGAGTTGCTACTCCAAGAGCTATTTCATCAAAAGAATCACATTTCATGTCTATTAAAAGTTTATCAAGTACTTCTTCTTTTAATAAATCATTAGGATTATATTTTCTCTTCTTTATTTCTAATATTATAAGCTCTTTTCCTGCTTCAGTTGAAACTGCTTTTTCTTTTTTATAGAAGTAACTTCTAATTCTGGATTTTGCTGAATCAGTCTTTACAAACTTAAGCCAAGCTTTAGAAGGAGCTTTACCTTTTTGAGTCATTAATGAAACAATATCGCCGTCTTGAAGTTTATAATCTAAGCTAACAAGTTTCCCGTTTACAAGCGCTCCTGTACAAGTATTTCCTATTTCAGAATGTATTTTATAAGCAAAATCAATCGGGCATGAACCTTTGGGAAGCTCAATCACATCACCTTTAGGTGTAAAGATGTAAATGTCTTCTTTAGGGAGTGCATTATTTAAATCTTTAAAGAAGTCTTTATTCCCTTCTAAATCATTAACTTCAATTAGTGTCCTAAACTGCATTAGTTTTTCTTCAAGTTCTCCTGTCTTCGAACCATCAGTTTTTTCTTTATATGACCAGTGTGAAGCTACACCACGTTCAGCTATTTCATTCATTTCAAATGTTCTTACCTGTATCTCGTACATCTTAGAGTCTACTCCAAATACAGTTGTGTGTATAGACTGATACATATTGCTTTTTGGGTTTGCAATATAATCTTTAAATCTCTTTGGAATCGGTCTAAACTTTGAGTGAACTAAACCTATTACTAAATAACATTCTTCTACTTTTTCCACAAGGATTCTAAGGCCTAATAAATCATAAATTTGTTCCCATTTCTTGCCTGCTTTGAGTTTATTATAAATTCCACGAACACTTTTGACTCTATATGTCATATCATACTTAATATTATGCTCGTTTAATAGGTCTATTAACTCATCTCTCATTTTAAATAGTGAAGACTCTAACTCTTCACTTTCTTCACCAATTTTCTCTTTTACTTCATTATATAATTCTGGAGAAGATAGCTGCAAACATAAGTCTTCTAGTTCACTTTTCATTGATTTTATACCTAGGCGATGTGCGATTGGAATGTAGATTTTCTCTGTTTCATCAACTACTTCTAAAAGATGCTCATTATCAGTTTCGTTAGGATATCTTAAATTATCAAGTCTATCAGCTAGTTTGATAAATAAACTTATTGGATTTTCAGATAGCCCTACTACTATACGCCTATATTTATCATCATTTCTTGCATCAAATGTTCTTTTTAAATGAGATAGCTTACTCATTGAGTTTAGTATTGTAAAAACATCTTCTCCAAAAATACTTGTTATGTCTTCTTCATTCATTTTATCTAGTGTTACTGCTTCATGAATTAGAGCACATCCTATAGTTAGTGTGTCCATTCCAAGTTCCGCTAAAATAATAGCAACTCTTATCATATGGCATACATAATCTTCACCAGTAACTCTTGTTTCTCCTTCATGAAGTTTTATAGCACATTCATAGTATTTATCTATCTCTTTTATATTACTTTCACTCATATAATTAGAAAGTAATTCTTTTAATTCTTTATAATAATATTCTTTATCTTTCATTATGCATTTATTCCTTTGATAAGTCTTTCTTGAACTTCTTCTTTTTCTTCTTTCTTAGGATGCTTTATACTTCTTTTTTCTAAGATAAGCCAAACATAAGGTGCTATAAAAAGTGATGAGAATGTACCTGCAACTAGTCCGAATAAGACAGCTAGATTAAACTCTTTTATGCTAGAAATATTCATTAGAAGCAATATTACAATTGCGCTTAATGTAGTTATACTAGTTAAGATATTTCTTTTTAAAGATGATTTAATTGATGAATTTACTACATTTTCTAATATTTCATCATTTACTTTTTTCTCTTCTTTTAGTTTATCTCTTATTAAATCAAATACTATTATAGTATCGTTTATTGAATAACCTATTATTGTAAGAATGGCCGCTACAAAGACAAAGTTTACCTCTATTCTTAGTACTACAAACAAACTTATAGTTACTAATACATCTGATAAAATTGCAATTAGTGATGATACTCCATAGTTAAATGTAAATCTAATTGCTATATATATTAAAATTACTATACTTGCTATTAATAGTGACTTTATAGCATTTTTCGTTAAATCTCTTTTTACTATATTAGAGATAACTGATATATTAGATTTGTATCCTACTTCTTCAAAACTTTCTCTTAAACCTTTTATTTCTTCTTCATTTAGTACTTCATTTAATTTGTAGTAAGCTTCATCTTCATTTGTTTTAGATTTTTCAAGTACTTTATAACCTTCTAACTTTTTATCGATAACATCAAGACTAATAGTTTCTTCTGATTTAATATTAACTGCAGAACCACCATTAAAGTCTATACCAAGACTCATGCCCTTAGTTAAAATCATAACTATTCCTACAAGGACTATTATTAGAACAGCTGCAATATTGTATTTACTTACCTTTAGGTATTTTATTTCTTTAGGTTTTTTAGCTTTTCCTAAAAGCATTTTTTCTTTTTTATCAAACACTTCTGAAGCAATAATTTCATTCATTAAGTATCTATTAATAAATACCATTGTTATCATAGTTACTATTATTGTAAGCATTAACATTGTTGCAAAACCTTTGACGCTGCTTTCACCAAATATAAACAATACTACAGCTGCTAAAAATGTTGTGATGTTTGCATCTATTAGCGATATTAGGCTCCTTTTGTTGCCATCTTTATATGAATTTCTAAGTGATTTTCCTTCGCTTATTTCTTCTTTTATTTTTTCAAGAGTTATAATGCTTGAATCAACAGCCATTCCTATTCCTAAGATTAAAGCTGCGATTCCAGTTAGTGTTAGTACTCCATCTATTAGGTTGAATAATAAGAATACTAATGCTACATAAAACACTAGGCATGTACTTGAAACTAGCCCTGAGAATCTATAGAAGAATACAAGTATAACGATTATTATAGCAAGTGTTATAACACCTGAGATGGCTATAGTCTTTAAAGTCCCTTCACCAAAAGCTGCATCAACTGTTTTGGTTGATATCTCAGTTAGTTTTGTCGGTAAAGATCCTGAGTTTATAAAGTCAATTAGTTCTTGTGCCTCTGCTTCAGAGAAGTTTCCTCTTATTACTACATTAGATGAAAAAGCTTGTTCTACTGTTGCATAGCTTACACATTTAGTTTTGCCTCTTCCACATGTTTCAGTGGTAAAAGCATCTCCCTCTTCCCAGTCTAGCCAGATAGTTATTAGTTGGTCTGTGCTTTCACTTACTTCCTTGGTAACCCTGTAGAATGTATCATTATCTTTAATAGCTAAGGCTACAACTGGTTTTCCTGAAGTTTTATCATAGTCTAGAGAAGCTCCTGGGCTTTTTAAAACAGATGCGTTCATTAGTAGAGTACTCTCTGTATTTCTAAATGTTAAAACTGCTGGAGTAGATAATCTAGTTCTAGCTGTTTCTTCATCGGTAACGCCCGGAAGTTTAACTCTTATTTTATCTCCTTCAATAGTTATTTCAGGTTCACTGACTCCAAGAGTATCGATTCTATTTCTAATAGCTTTATAAGTACTTGTTAAATCACTAGAAGAAACGCTTTTTCCCTCTTCTAGACTTTCAACTAGATATAAAACCTCAAATCCACCCTTTAAATCTAGTCCATAGTTTATTCCTTTAACAATTGGTTTAACAAGGGCTAAACTTAAACCTATCATACATATCATTATAATAATTACAGTAATTAATTTGTTTTTTTTCATAATAAAGTCTCTCCATCTCCTGTTATTTCTCTATCTTGTTTTCTTAAAATATCGTGTACATATGTCTGCATATCCGTTAAACTAAGTGACATAATTTGACTAACCATTTCACCCAAGCTTAGACTCTCAGCTCTTTTCCAGCTTGTAGTACTTAAATAATTCCATATATCTACTTCTTTTATATAAGAAACATGATTTCTTTTAAACTCCTGTACTTTAGAATATAAAGCAGGTTTAACTCGGTTATATAGTTCATCTATTGACTTAAACTCTTGCATCTTTCTCACCTATTTCAAGTATACAATATTTTTTAGTAATTTAAAAGTATAAATAATAAAATTAATTCTATATAAAAATGTGTTTTTTTATTTTAATAAGGTACTTCATTAAATACTAAACGTTGTTTTATATTTACTATTACTTTACTAGTTTATTGCTTTAAATAGTCAATTATTGGTATAATAATAAAGAAAGAAGTGAGAAAATGAAAGTTATAATTATAATAATATGTAAGATTACTAGATTTTTAGGTAAATTAATCCATAGAGGCTCTTCTCTTCCTGGCTATATTGCAATAAAACTAGATAAAAATATATTGTCCAAAATGACTCTTCCTGAAAATATAATAATGATTACGGGGAGTAATGGTAAAACAACCACTACAGAAATGATTGCTTCTTCTCTAAGTAAAAACGGCTATAATGTTGGTACTAATGAAGAAGGCTCTAACCAAATAGCTGGTGTTGCAACTATGATAATTAATAATTCTAATATATTTGGTAAATGTAAAAAAGATGTTTTAGTTATAGAAAGTGATGAAAGATATACTAAAGATACATGTAAATATATACATCCCAAATATTTAATTATTACTAATTTATATAGGGATCAAATGACAAGAAATGCTCATCCAGAAAGTGTATATGATTCTGTTAAAGAAGCAATCGATAATAAAACACATTTAATTCTTAATACAGATGATCCTTTATCAAGTTCACTTGGATTTGAAAGAGATAATGTTACTTACGTAGGAATTGAAAAAAATGCATTAAGCACTAAAGAAAATACTTCAGTATATAATGATGGTGTATACTGCCCTATATGTAAGGGTAAAATGAATTATGATTTTTATCATTTTTCACATATAGGAAAGTATAATTGTACAAATTGCAATTTTAAGAGAGAAAAACCTACGTATAAAATAGATAATATAGATTTAATAAGTGGAATTATAACAATAAATGGTAATGAATTAAAACTACATATGAAAGGCTTTTACAATGCTTATAATGTTCTTTATACTTATTCTTGTTTATCTTTAATGGGACTAGAAAAAGATGGTATTTTAAAAGCTTTAGATGATTATAATATAAAAAATGACCGAGTACAAAACTTTACTTTAAGTAAAACAAAAGCTACTTTACTAACTAGTAAACACGAAAATTCTATTTCATATAATCAAAACATAGATTATATTTTAAGAGAGAATAAGCCTTTTACTGTATGCTTTATATTAGATTCTATTAGTAGAAAATACTTTACAACTGATACTTCATGGCTTTGGGATATTGACTTTGAGAAATTAGATAATTCTTTAGTAAATAAAATAGTACTAGCCGGTAAATACTCTCCTGATTTAATGATTAGATTTAATTATACAAATATTGATAAAAGAAAAATTGTTAAAACATCAGATTTAGATGAAATGATGAAGATTTTGAATAATGACGAAAGTGAAATTGTGTATGTTCTAACTTGTTTTGCAGATAGAATGAAATTTATAGAAAGGACTAATAGATAATGAAAATAAGAGTATTACACTTATATTATGATTTAATGAATCTATATGGAGAATATGCTAATTTACTTTTACTTGAAAAGCATTTAATAGACCAAGGTGCTGATGTAGTAATTGACAAAAAAACACTTGGTGAAAAAATAGAGCTTGGTAAATATGATTTTATTTTCATAGGAGAAGGCACTGAAAGAAATAGAGACTTGGTTTTAAAAGATTTGTTAAGATATAAAGATGATTTAATAAATTATATAGAAGATAATAAATATTTACTAATGACAGGTATAACTTATGAAATACTAGGTAAATCAATTGATAATAATGAAGCTTTAGGAATATTTGATTTTAGAACTATATCAACAAAGAATAGAATTACTTCAGATGTAATTCTAAAAAGTAAAACATTTGATAAACCAACAATTGGATTTATAAATACTTCATCAAAAGTTATAGATAATGAAAATTCACTTTTCCAAATAATTAAGATTTCTGGAGAAAGTGAAGAAAAAATTAATTTTATAAATGAAGGCTTTCATTACAAAAACACATTTGGGACTTTTTTAACGGGACCTATATTAGTAAGAAATCCTCATATACTAAAATATTTTGTAACTAACTTGTGTAAAGAAAAAAATGAAAACTTTATATACAACGAAATTGAATATAAAGATGAACAAGATAGCTATAATTTAGCAATTAATGAATTAACTAAGTAATAAAGCCTAGCATATGCTAGGCTTTATTATTACTTTCTACTTCATTATTTCATTATACTTAGGAAGCAAACCTTCTTTTTTATCTACAAAACTCGGTTTTACTTGATACACACCTGGGAAGCAATTTCCTTCTACAATTACTGGGCCTTCTTTGCTTATTGCTACGTCCCATCCCACATATCCAATTTCAGGTACTACTTTAGCGCATTCTTTAACTAATTCTATTGCTTTGTCAAACATAGGAACTGTAAAATTAATTATTTCTTTATGAGATATTGGATGAATCTTATATATATTATCATCTCTATCAATAGCAGGTGCAAATACTTTTCCTTCATCATTTACAAAAGTATACATGCCACCATTAGAAAAATTATCTATTACTCCACCATTACCTATTTTAAGAACTGCCTGTAAAAAGTGAGACTTTCCATCTTTATAAAAAGTAAACATTCTTAAAGTATTTACTGATTTATCATAAAGCTTATTCATTTCTTCATCCTGTATAATAACTTCTTCGATTAACAATTGTTTGTTCTTTATAAGATTATTATATATTTCTTTTGCTTTTAATTCATTTGTATATTCAAACTTTTCTATTCCTTCTCCACCGGATGCATCTATTGGTTTAACTATTATACTTTTATGTTTGCTAAAAAAAGTTATGAAATCATTATAATCTTTACCTTCTAAATAAATCCAATCTCTTTTTAAATATTTAGAAAATAATTCATTAAATTTAATTTTATCTTCAAATTTATAAAAACTATTTTTATCATTATATTTACTCACTATTTCGTTATTTTTTCTTCTAGTTAAATATGTTTTTCTTTCTTCTTTATTTAAATTATAAAATTCAAATTCTTGATAATCATAATAACCGGCTCCATATTTAAAACCACAGTAAATAATGTCAAATAAAATAAAGAAGTAATTCTTTTGTGCTTTTTTAGATATAGATTTGGTAATTCTAAACATATTCTTGTAATCAAGTTTTATAATTCTTTCAATCATGTATTTCATTTTTTTCATTAGTTTTCACCTAACAAAAGTATATCATATTGTGAAAAAAAAAGATAGCTAATAGTCATACTAGCTATCTTCTGTATTTATCTCATTCTTTGTCTTCCTCCTTGGTTTTGTGTGTTTCCTGTTTGACCTTCTTTATCACCTCCTTTTATGTTTCCAGGCATCATGCCGGTGCCGGCACCACCCATGAATTGGTTAGGTAATGATGTAACTTTTTCACCATTGCATATTACTGTTCCACCATTAATTGTACCAGTTCCATCATAATCAAATGTAGATTGTCCAGTAACACTTATCGTTCCACCATTAATAACAATATCGCCATTTGAATCAACGCCATCAGTATCACCTTGTCCCATATTAATAGTAATATTACCACCATTAATTTCCACTTTAACAGAATAGCTGCTTGATTTATTTCCTGCATTTATTCCGTCATCACTTGCACTGATGTTAATAGTTCCGTCATTTATTTTTACGTAAGTTGCTTCTAATCCTTCGGCAGCTGTTATATTAAGTGTTCCACCGTTTATTTCAAGCATCCCATCAGCATGTACTGCGTCATCCTTACTATTTATAGTAATATTACCATTATTTATTTGGATGTTGCCGTCTGAGTGAACTGCGTCATCAGTAGTGTTTATATCAAATGTTCCACCATCTATTTGTATAAGTTTACCAGATTTTAATCCTTTAGCTGAAGAAGAACTTGCATTGCCTGTTGTTTTTATAGTGAAATCTCCATCTTTTATTAGAAGGGTTGTAACAGCCTCGATTCCATCATTTACTGCAGTTATATTAAATGTTCCACCTTCAATTACAATATATCCTTTATCTTCTTCATTACTATCAGTTGATTTAATACCATCTCCTTCGGCATTTATAGTAAAGTTTCCATCAGTAATTACAACACTATCTTTACCACGAATAGCATCATCTTTACTATTTATTGTTATATTTCCACTGTTGATTACTAAATCATCTTTTGATACTATACCATCTTCATAATTAGCATTAACTATTAAAGTACCTTCTCCTTCAATAAATAAGTCATCTTTAGAATATATGCATCCATTAGCTTCCTCATCAGTAAAACTATATAAAGCAGAATCAGTTATAGTATTTGTGGTTCCTTCTTTTAGGTAAATTACTACATTCTTAGCATTGGCAACATATATAGCTGGCCCATTTGTGCTTGTAATATTTACTCCATCAAGCACTAATTTAACTGTTTCTTCTGTATCAATGTAAACTGTAGTGTTTATCTCGCCTGTTAAAGTATACTCGCCTCCCGTCGTTATTTTATAATCGCTTGTTACTTCTTTAGAACTCAAATTAGAAGTGTTTACACTAGTGTTATAGTTTAGATTAGATTTGCTTAAACTAGTAGAACTTGTCTCTTTAAAATTCAAATAGAATACTAAAGCTAAAACTAATGCTAATATAGATACAATTATAATTAATATAATTTGTTTTTTGTCTTTCATTTTATAATGCCTCCTCCATCATTGGGTGTGATAAGCTCACTTTTAAATTACCATTTCTAGTTCTTAATTCGTCTATAAATGCTTTTTCTTCTTTTTCGTTTTTAAGTCTTACATTATAAGTTAACTCATACATACTACCCATATTTATTGTTCTAGTCATAGTTTCTGTGACTTCTTTTGTGTATAATTTGAATATATCATCAAATATACTTGTGTAATCCATATCTTCTGGTACCACTATTTTAAGGACTTTTAATCCGCTTTTATCTTCTCCAAAATTAGATATAGATAAAAGTATTGTAAATAATGATACTACTATAGTTATTAAAGCTGCAAATCCTACATAACCTGTACCACAAGCTAAGCCTACTGCCATAGCAAAGAATACATTCATTATTTCTTTTGAATTACCTGGAAGAGACCTAAACCTTATAAGGCTAAATGAACCAAGTATCGCTATTGATGTTCCTAAATTTCCATTAACCATCATTATTACTGTGCTAATTAAAGCTGGAATTACTGCAAGTGTAATTGCAAAATTTTTAGAATAAGTACTTGTCTTCATATGTACAAAACTTATTACAAGTCCTAGTAAAAGAGCTACTCCTATACATAGTGCAAATGATATCAAACTTAAACTTTCTGTTAAAATACTATTAAACATAAACTTTTTCCTCCTCTATTCGTTCATTAGTAAATATTTTTCCATACTTTGAAAATGAAGTTGGGTATATATTATTCTTTGAAAGAATCCTTGTAAGCCAAAGTGGGTAATTGTTAAGAGTCTTTATCTCCATTATATACATCTCCTCATTGAAATAAAGCTTCCCTGAATCTCCCATTTCTAAACATAAATCTTCTCTTCTACTTCTTATCTTACTATCAAATGTTATTCTTATATCTTCTTCATTAGATATATAGCTTTTTCTATCATATGCTAAGAATATTTTGGGTTTTAGTTTTTTAGAAGTAATCGCATAATCTATTTCATTTAATATTTGTTTATTTACATCTAAGTTTCTATCTCCTTTCATATATCTATAAAAATCATTTAGTTTTAAAGCTATTCTCCTTTTCCCTACTGTTTCACTACACTTCTTTTTTATTTCAAGGAATACAGTAGAATCCATATTAGGAATTATGTAAGATCTAAGCCTAACTTTTTCTTTGTATTTAGGATGCTCGAGTGAATTAATAATCACTGTATCATTATCTGTATCAAAATATATATTACATATTTTACTATCAGGATAAATATCTGGTTTTATAAATTCACTTAAATCACTAATAACTTTTTCATATTCACTTTTAGTAAGTAAATATTTTTTTTCTATTCTTTGAAAATTTTCTATATACATACCTTTCCTTCCTTTCTGGTTATTATTTTAGTATAGTTTATTGTTAGTTTTGTGAAAACATTGTGAAATATTTGTGAAAATTATTGTTTCTTTTTAAAAGGTTTAATAGTATAATTATATAAGGAGTGATTAAAATATGGATTATATAGAATATTTAATAATAATAGCAGTATTAATTTTAATATCTATAATAGTTATAAAGATTAACAAAAAAGATTTTACAATAAAAATTAATAAATTAATAAATTATTTAGGTGGTAAAGACAATATAATTGAAGTTAATGAAAACTTATCTAGACTTAATATTAAAGTAAAAGATCCATCATTAGTAGATAAAGATGGTATAACAAAACTAGGCGCTAAGGGAATTGTTGAAGTTGAAAATGAGTTTAAGATTATACTAGGTCCTAATAGTAAAAGACTTAAAGCGTATATGAAAGATTTGAAGTAGCAATACTTCTTTTTTTTGGCAATACTTTACCTTTTTCGACAGAATTCGACAAATTTCGCATTTTTTTTATGTTACACTTTCATTGGTGATAGAATATGTTAACAATAGAAGCTTTAATTATTAATGATATACTAGTATTATTTCCTATATTAATATATGAATATTTTACATTATACAATCAAAATATAAAAAAAGAAAAGAATACTATAATACTTTCTATAGTTTTATACTCTTCACTTTATTTATCTATAATATATAAAGATTTTATTCCTTCAGAATATCAATTTGTATCTATAATAACACCTTTGCTGATAGCTTTTATTTATAAAAAGAGCTTAGATACATTTTTGATAAGTTTAATTTTAGGAGAATATTTAATAAATACTCTTAACTACTCTTCTTATTTAATATTAGCTTTCTTTACTAGTTTGTATATTATTTACTACATTTATTTATTTAAGGCTAAAAGCAATAATTTTTTAATAGATATATCTATATTAATAGTGTTTTTTACTTTAATAATTAATATCTTAATTACTAAAAATATATTTTTTAATTTAATTTCAATATTTATCTATATAATAAATATTAAATTAATTAGTTTTTCTATAGAAGAAGCAAATAATATAATACATATGCACACTACTTTAAAGGAATTTGAAAAAGAAAAAAATTTAAAGCTCAATCTTTTTAAAATAACACATGAAATTAAGAATCCTCTATGTGTAGTTAAAGGTTATTTGGATATGTTTAATATTGATAATAAAGAAAAATCAATTAGATATCTAACTATTATAAATAGTGAAATAAATAGAACTTTAAATTTATTGGATGATTTTAAAGAATTTAGTAAGATTAAACTGAATGTAGAAGAAATATGTTTAGATGATTTAATTGAAGAAGTAAAAGAAATAATTGTTCCTTTCTTTTTAGATAAGCATATCTATTACTCTTTTGAAATAGAGGAAGATATTTACATAAATGGCGATTATAACAGATTAAAACAGGTAATTCTAAACATAATTAAGAATGCTGCTGAAGCTTGCGAAGAATATGGAAAAGTAAGTGTTTCTGTGTTTACTTCTACTGCAAGTGTATTTATATATGTTAAAGATAATGGAATGGGAATGGACAAAAATACACTAGATAAAATAAGAGAACCTTTTTATACAACTAAACCTTATGGCACTGGTTTAGGAGTTAGCTTGAGTAGAGAAATTATTTCATCACATAAAGGTACACTTTCATATTCTTCTAAAAAAGGAAAAGGAACCATATGTAAAATTAGGGTTCCTCTTAGTTAATAATAATATGGATAGTAATAAGGTCTAGGTGGGTAATAATAATTTGGTCTAGGACGTGGTCCTAAAGCTCCTACTGCCACTCCACCTGTAAGTGCTCCAAGTAAAAATGGTCCAGCAAATGGTACGAATCTTGTGTCTTTCTTATAACTAAAACTTCTAGGCATATAAGTATTATGCATTATAAAACACCTCTAATATATTATAGAGGTGTATTTAATTTATGTTACAAACTTTTTAGTCTAAATAAACTTATTGAAGGTCTATTAAAAAATCTTTTATAGACTTTCTTAGTGCCTAAACCATTAGAAACGAATAATTTAGTTTCCCCTAGTTCATAATAATCATCATTATACTTTTTACTTCCTTCAAAATTAAATATTCCACCATAATAAGGAATTCTAATTTCACCACCAACTGTATTTCCTGCCAGAATTAAATCCACACTTTTTTTAGCAAGTATATTATCTGTAATATCAGCTTCATGACTTATAACTATATTATAATGATTTTCACAAGTTAATGCTTCATCTAATTTATAATCCCCATTATTATATGAACCTATAAAAGTTAAGCATATAGGTGTTTCTCCATTATAAATATATTCATTCTTATTATCTAATAAAATAAAATTTCCTGATTCAAGTAATTTTATAGTTTCTTCATTGTCATAAGATCCAAGTACTCCATATTTGCCAAGTTTACTATCTATAGCTTCTAAGAATTTTGTTAACTTTTGTTTATCTGCATCATTTAAATTAAATCCTTTAAGTATTAAATCTCCACCAAAAATAACTATATCAGGTTTTAATATGTTTATCTTGCTTTTAATATAATCTAAGTCTTCACTAAAAACACTGCTTCCGTATAACAAGTCAGAAAAATATACTATTTTGTTTCCACTAAACTCTTTAGGTATTTTATTAGATGCTATTTTGTATTCTTTAATTACTATTTTCTTAGTACCTATATATCTAGAATATATATACATACTTGCCATAATTATTGAAATAATAATAGCAAGATTAATAATAAATGTTTTTAATTTACTTTTTTCTTTTACAATTACATTTTCTTCTTTTTCCATAAAACACCTACACAGCTATCATTATGAGTACAAAACACATGGTGTTATGAAAGAAATGACACATAATAGATGAAAAAATATTATTACTTTTATTGTATGAATAGGCAAAGGCATAGCCTAGAGCACCGTATGGAATAGTATAAAGTAAATATGGTAAATCAGCCAAAGTATTAACACCATTTAATGCATGAGGTAATCCAAATGCTAAAGCACTTATTAATGGAAAATATTTATTTTTACCACAAGCTTTTCTAAGTCCAAATCTAAATATCATCTCTTCTATAAATGGTGCTAGCAAAGATACTTCAAAGAAGCCAATTATAGGATATATATTTATAAATGATCTATTTAGTTCCTCGTTTTCAGCAATTTCTCCTGGAAAAACAAAAACATTTAATATTATATTAGTAACCATCATAACTGCTAAACCTATTCCCCAATATTTTAATGAATCATGTAAATTGTCAGAAAAATTGCTAAAAAAGTCCTTAAATTGTCTTTTTAAAGTTGGGAAAAATAATAAAATAAATATTAAAGCTGCACAAATATTGCCTATAAAAGCTGAAGGAATTTCTGGAAGTTTAAAAAACTTATAAAATAAAAGTGCAACTAAAACAGGTACAAATACATATATTATAACCATTAGTATTTCTAATAAAATTCCTTTAAAACTTAAACTTTTCTTGTCTTCTATTTCATTAATCATATCAATCACATAATTATTATAAACTATATTTTACTAAAATAAAACTCAAAAGCAAAAAGTTTTACTCGTTATTTACTTTTTATTGAATAAAATGACTCTAAGAAGTATAATTATAATATGAAGAAAATAGAGAATTTAGTTTTTACACTCATTTTAATGGGTATAGTATTATTAGTTTATTTTAATATTGATGAAATAAGTACATTTTTTAGTAATTATTTATTAAGTCAAAGAAAGGTTATTTTAAAGGATACAAATATATATAAACGTGATTTTAATTATATAACATTTAATACAAATGAAGATTTTGTACCATATACTAAGGAAGAAATAAAAAATATATATTTCAATATATTAAATAATGGTTGGGATACTTTTACTTTTTACTGTCCTAAAGAATATAATGAATGTTTAAATGATGTGGAAATGTTAGGTAATGATGAGGAATTAATGAGTAAAATAAATGATTATGTTCATCCTTTTAATAGTTTTAGTGAAATAAATACTTTAATTTCGTCTAATGGTGAAATAATAGTTAATACTTCTTTCAAATATACAAATGATAAAATAGGCAAAATAAATGAAATTGTAAATGAACAGTATGAAAATCTTGATTTGAAAAATAAGAAAGCTATAGATCAAATTAGTTTAGTTCATAACTATATTATAAATAATGTAGAATATGATGAAGATGCTGCCGAAAAAAAGTATTCTCCTTATGATAGTACCAGTAGTTATGGTGCGTTGGTAGAAGGACATGCTATTTGCTCTGGTTATGCTGATGCAATGGCTATATTTTTAGATAAATTGAATATACCTAATATAAAAGTATCAAGTGGAAATCATGTTTGGAACTTAGTTTTTATTGATAATAAATGGCTACACATTGATTTAACTTGGGATGATGTTGAAATAGATAGATATAAGAATAATTACTTTTTAATAACTACAGAAAAACTTATGCAGCAAGATACTGCAGAACATAATTTTGATAAGACATTTTTTAAGGAAGCTGTTTAAAGCTCCCTTTTGTTATTTATAGTCCTAAGAATTTATCTACCATATTAATTGTATTATCAAAGTTATCATAATCAGTTTGAAACCAATTTATATTATCAAACTGATGTCTATACCAAGTCATTTGTCTTTTAGCATATTTTCTAGTATTCTTCTTTATTAACTCTTTAGCTTCATCTAAAGACAATTCACCATCTAAATACATTATAGTTTCTTTATAGCCAATTAATGATTTAGTTTTATTAAAGTTTTTTAAAGATTTAACTTCGTTAATAAGGCCATTTATAAACATCTCTTCTACTCTATGGTCTAATCTCTTATAAAGTACTTCTCTATCAGCATCAAGTCCAATTATAGTAAAGTTATATAATGGTTTATCTTTTTCTTCATTATTCTTAATTATTTCACCAGTTACTTCATAATGAGATAAAAATCTTTCTAGTCTTTTTCTGTTATTAACATGAATATCATTATCTTTATATATTAAATCCACTTGTTCTTTTAACTCTTCATTAGTTAAATTATTATATGTTTTAATATCTTCTTCTTCAGTGAAGTTGTAGTCATATAAAAGAGCTTTAGTATAAAGACCACTTCCTCCCACTATAATAACATTTTTATCTTCGCTTATCAGCTTATCAAGAATTTTTCTAGCATCAGTCTGATAGTCTTTTACAGTGTAATTCTCATTTAGTGACACAATATTTATCATATGATGTACTATATGTGCCATTTCTTCACTTGACACTTTAGCTGTTCCAATATTAGCATCTTTATATACTTGAGTAGCATCTGCATTTATTATTTGTGCATTAAGTTTTTTAGCAAGATGAATACTAAGGCGAGTCTTTCCTGTCCCAGTAGGGCCAACAATCACAATTATTTTGCTCATTTAAACCACCCTTTTAAATAGTTTTTCTAAATCATATTTAGAGTATTTTATAGTTGTTGGTCTTCCGTGTGGGCAAGTATATGGAAACTCGCATTCAAATAACCTCTTAACTAAAGTCTCTCTTTCAAGTATTCCAATATTAGTATTAGCTTTAACACTTTTTTTACAAGCAAGTCTAATAGCAATATGTTCATTAAACTTAACTCTGTCAAAGTCCTTGTCAAAAGAAACTATCATATCAAATACTTCTTTTAAAGAATCTTCCTCTTGTCCTTCTAAAAACCACGTTGGATGAGATGTTACTCTTATAGTATTACTTCCAAACTCATCAAAATCAATTCCTAAGCTATTTATAAACTCTTTTTTGTCTATTATTTTCATATATTCATTGGCAGTAAATTCTATATTTACAGGAAATAACATATCAGTTTTAGATACTTCTCGCATCTTTAATGCTTTTAAAAATCTTTCGTAGTTTATTCTCTCATTAGCAGCATGTATATCTATCATGTAGACGTTTTCTTCATCGGTTGCAAATAAATACGTACCCATAGCTAAACCTAAAGTATGCATAAGAGAAGGCTCTTCATCTTTAGTTTCAAGTGTAGCATTATAGCCAGTAGTGTCTTCTTTTGTATAAAAGTTAATTTTAGTTTCTTCATAAAACTTAGGTATATCTTCTTTAATTTCAGTATCATTAAGTCTTTCATTTACTGTTAATGTTTCGTTTAAATCATAGCTATTAAAATAATTATAGTCTTCTTCTTCCTTATCTACAGCATCTCTTATTTCATTCTTAACTATTAATTTATCTCTTATTAAAGCAAATAATAATTCTTCTAATGTATCCATTTTACTAAATTTTATATCTTGTTTAGTTGGGTGAATGTTAACATCTACTATTGTTGGATCTACATTAATATTGATTACTACTATAGGATACTTTTCTATCATTAGAAATGAGTGATAGGCATCTTTAATTATTCTATTTACATATTGATTAGTAACTACTCTTCCATTTACTAAAGTTATCATATCTTTCTTTGTACTTTTAGTTATATTTAGATTTGATACATATCCTTCAATATCATAGTCGTCATTACTACCTTTAATATAAATCATATTCTTAGCTACATTATATCCATATATTTCATGTATTGTCTTTAATAAATCAGAACTTCCTGTTGTTTTAAGTATTTCTTTTCCATCACTTTTTAAACTAAAAGAAATAGAGGGATGAGATAAAGCTAGCTTTTCTATTAATGCAACTATATTATTAAGTTCAGTATAAAAGCTCTTTAAAAACTTTAATCTTGCTGGAGTATTAAAGAACAAGTTATCTACCGTCATAACAGTTCCTTCATTTATTACAGATTCTTCTTCACTTTCTAACACACCACCTTTTATTACTATTTTAGTTCTATCTATTTTATTAGTGGTTTCTAAAGTAATCTCACTAACAGACGCTATTGAAGGAAGGGCTTCGCCACGAAAGCCTAGTGTATTTATAAAGTATAAATCATTTTCATTTCTAATCTTACTGGTTGCATGTGGTGTAAAGCAAAGAATTGCATCTTCCCTATCCATCCCTTTACCATTGTCTTTAACTTTAATCTCTTTCATACCAGCATCAATTAGGCTTACTTTAACACAAGTTGCTCCTGCATCAATACTATTTTCTACAAGTTCCTTTACTACAGAAGAGCATCTTTCTACTACTTCTCCAGCTGCGATTTTATTCGTTAAGCTTTCACTCATTACTTTTATATTGCCCATTTAAAACACTTCCTAACTACTTTTAATTATATCAAAAAGAAGTAGATATTGCATCTACTCATTTATTATTAAATCATTTTATTTCTTTTACTTATTACTCTTTTATCTAAAGTAAATATATCTAATATAGCATTAGTGTTAACTTTAATGAAGCCTATGCCTTCTATAACTATATCTTCATTAGTATTTACTTGTATAGTTATTTTATCTTTGTCTTTTAGTCTATCATTTCTTATACTTCTCATCTTTTCTAAAGACATATCATTGCTAAAATAGAATACTAAACTAGTTTCATCGTTATTGTTCTCTATTCTAAGAATATTTCCTAATATTATCATAAACTCTTTTTTTATAGTATGCACTTTAGGCTTTATTTCTTTCTTTGCTAATAAATTTTTGTAAATGTTAATGTCTAAGAAGTTAGATATGTTATTTTCACTTACAAATCCTGGAGTATCTATAAATGTTATTCCTTCTAGGTTTATCTTTATTTCTTCTAAAGTGGTATTAGGATTAGATGAAACAGTTACTACAGCTTCTTTTTCTTTACTTTTAAGTAAACTGTTTATTAACGTGCTTTTACCAGCATTAGTATATCCGCATACATATATTTCTTTTAAATTGTCTTTAACTAATCTATTATAAACTTCATCTATTCCATGTTTCTTTTTACTGCTTATTACTAAAACTTTTTCTACACCTGTGTTTTCTTTTATATACTTTATTAACTTATAGTCTTTAACACTTTTAGGAAGTAAATCTCTTTTAGTTAGGACTACATAAACGTTAGTGTTTAATCTTTTGATAGTATCAAATACTTCATTAGAAATACATAGAGAATCAACTAAGAAAAGTACTGATTTCTTTTCTTTATTTAGTTTATCTATAAATTCAGATGAATTTACTTTTTTATTTACAAGGGCATCCTTTCCATAGTATTTAAGTTTAAAGCATCGTTCACAAATCTCTGCTTTTTCATAGACTTTTTCGTTAACATAGCCTAAAGCATCTTTATCTGTAAACTGCATTATTTCTCCGCATCCTATGCATTTTTTACTCATAGTATTTACCTCTTTTAAATAGATCTCTTTTTTCCATTATTTTAAAGAGTTTCTTTTCTATATGTCTATTAAGCTTAGTTACTTTTAAATCATATTTGCTTACAGGGTTTACAAGTATGCTAGTAAGTCCCATCCTGTTAGCACCTAGTACGTCTGTTAGTAACTGATCTCCAATAGCCACTACTTCTTCAGGTTCAACTTTATATAGTTTAAGTATCTTCTTGTAGTTCTTTGATAATGGTTTTTTTGATGAAGCGCATGTATCTATTTCTAATGTGTTCTTAAAAGCTTCTACTCTTTTTCTAGTAGAATTGGTCATTAAGACAATATTAAAACCCATATCTTTTAAATCATACATTAAGTTAATTGCTTCCTTAGAAGGTAAATCTATATTGGCCGGCGCTATGGTGTTGTCTAAGTCAAATATTAATAATTTTATTCCCTTCTTTTTAAGGCTTTCATAATCTATTCTGTATATGCTTTGAGAATGCATATCAGGTACAAACTTATCTATCATTTTTATCTACATCCTTTACGGTAATATATTTTTAATTTGTTGATTGTTTATCTGCTATTAGTAATTTAATCTTTCGTTATATTCAAACTCATAGTCTAGTATTCTGATAGTGTCTCCATCTTTTGCTCCTAGATGCATAAGTTCTTCATCTACTCCTAGGTTCTTTAGTTTTCTAGCAAATCTAAGTTCAGCTTCTTCACTGTTAAACTTTGTTCTTTTAAGTAGAAGTTCTAGCTTTTCACCTGATAATACATATGTATGATCATTTTCTTTTACTATTTCATAAGGTTTTTCATTCTTAAACTCATAAAGAACGTAATTTTCCATTTCCTCATCTTCATAAACGTTTTCTTCTTCAGTTTTGTTTAATACTTCAAGAAGCTTAAACTTAAGATTATCTAGTCCTTCTCCTGTTACACAAGAGGTTTCTATTATTTCTTCATTATATGCTTCTTTAAACTTTTTTAGGTTTTCCAAAGATGCAGGCATATCCATTTTATTAGCTATTACAATGCTTTTCTTTCTTGATAGTTTTTCACTGTAGTTCTTTACTTCTCTTTTAAGTATTTCATATTCTTCTAGTACATCTCTTCCCTCAACTTCACTCATATCAAGTACATAAGCTATTACTTTACATCTGCTAGCATGTTTTAAAAACTTGTCTCCTAAGCCTATTCCTTCACTTGCGCCTTCTATTATTCCAGGAAGATCAGCTATTACATAAGAACTACTTCCTGCTGATACTACACCAAGGTTAGGTGAAAGCGTTGTGAAGTGATAATCAGCTATTTTAGGTTTGGCAGCTGATATTCTTGATATTAAGGAAGATTTCCCAACTGATGGAAAACCGACTAATCCAACATCTGCTAAAAGCTTTAATTCTATTTTTAAAGTTCTTGCTTCTCCAGGTTCTCCATATTCACTTGTTGTAGGTGCTTTGGTTTTATTGGATTTAAAAGCTGCATTACCTTTACCACCCCTTCCACCTTTTGCTACAATAGCTTCTTCTAAATGCCTTGTAAGGTCACATATAATAAGTCCTGTTTCTTCATCTTTTACAGTCGTTCCAACAGGAACTTTAATGTAAGTGTCTTCTCCTGATTCTCCAGTTTTGTTAGCACCTTGTCCGTTTCTCCCTTTATTTCCTTTTACATGCTTCATGTATCTTAAATCTAATAAAGTCTTAAGGCCTTCATCGGCAACAAAGATAATATCTCCTCCCTTGCCACCATTTCCACCGTCTGGTCCACCCATTTCAATAAACTTCTCATGTCTAAAAGAAGAGCAACCATCTCCACCTTTACCAGCTTCTACTTTTAATAATACTTCATCAATGAACATATGCTTCACCTCTTGTATATAATTTTACCATGCATAGTTTTAAAATTCCATTAAATTAATAAGAAAAAGTAAAACTTACACGAAGCTTTACTTTAATTTATAAGTAATTATTTGACAACTACTTTTATAATATTTTTCTTTCCTTTTTGTAAAATAGTGTCATTAATAGCTATTACTTTTGTTGTGTCTAAAACTTGCTCATTATTTATTTTTACTCCACCTTGCTCGACGTTTCTTCTTGCTTCACTTTTAGATGGTGCTAAGCCTGTAACTACAAGTAAATCTAATATATTATATTCATTATTATCTACTTTTACTGTAGGCATATCATCATTTGCTTTTCCGCTAAATACATCTATAGAAGTTTGTCTTGCTTTAACAGCTTCTTCTTCACCATGTAAATCTTTAATAAATTCAAATGCTAAAGTCTTTTGAGCTAGTCTTTCTTCTGGTTTTTCATTATGTCTTCTCATTATATCTTCTATTTCTTCTTTAGAAAGGAATGTAAATACTTTTAGATATTCTTCTACTTTAGTATCAGCTGAATTAATTAAGTATTGATATAGTTTATATGAAGAAGTGTACTCTTTATTAAGCCATAAGGCATTGCCTTCACTTTTACCAAACTTATTTCCATTAGCGTCTAATATTAAAGGCATTGTAAATCCATAAGCATTTTTACCTAGTTTTTTATTAATTAGTTCAATTCCAGTAGTAATATTACCCCATTGATCTGAACCTTCTACTTGCATCGTGCAACCTTTAGTTTCATATAGATGAAGAAAATCGTATCCTTGAAGTAATGTGTAAGTAAACTCTGCAAAAGTTATACCTGTTTCTAATCTTCTTTTTATAATATCTTTACCAAGCATATAGTTAACATTTATGTATTTGCCTATATCTCTTAGAAAATCAAGCAAAGTAATGTCTTTAGTCCAATCATAGTTATTTACTACTTCTACTTGTCCATCAAATATATCTAATACTTGCTTTTTTATTCCTTCTAGATTATGCATGACTGTTTCTTTAGATATTATTTCTCTTTCTGCAGTTGGTCTAGGATCTCCAATTAACCCAGTAGCCCCTCCTACTAAAAGTATAGGCTTATGACCGTACTTCATTAATCTTTTAGCAGTTAGCAAAGATGAGTAATGTCCAATATGAAGTGAATCAGCAGTTGGATCTGTTCCCCAGTAGAATGTCATTCCTCCTTTATTTAATTTTTCTTTGAAGTCTTCATTATTAGTCATATCTTTAATTAGGCCTCTATAAATCAAATCATCATAACAGCTTAATTTTTCCATTATTTTTCCTCCTTAAAAATAAAAAGATGGTACTCTTGCAAGGGCTTCTTTGTAGGAAGCGGTACCACCTTAATTTATAACTCTTATGCTTTAACGGGCTTATCCGTTTTAATCTCCAAAGGTTGTAAGGCTTTGTAATAACGATTAACTATTAAGAATTATAGCATATTAATCATAATTTTTCTAGATGTTAGTCAAACTTTTTTTAATATGCTACTAGAAAACAAAAACGACTCTATTAGTCGTTAAATTTGCTCATTTGTTTCATTAATTGATTTACTTGTTTTTGATTAGGAGTTCTACCCATACCTCTCATTAAAGTCTTAATCATTTCTTCATTTATAGGTGGGTTCTTCTTAAGCTCTTTTTGCATTAAATGCCTAGCTAAGAAAAATCCTATTATTAAACCAACTATTAAACCAATTACAACATATAATATATCCCAAAGCATATTATTTCCTCCTCTAGCCTTATTATATAATTATTTTATGAAAATAACAACTAGAAATTATCTTGTTAGTTCTTTTAAAGTTACATCTTTTAAGTAAAAGTAATCAAGTGAACTAAAGTCACATACAAACAAATAAGGAATAGATGATAAAGTTTTAAAAAACTCCGGATACATTACATTACTTTTTAAAAGTAAATGTGAAGTCTTAACTTCAAGTTTGGTGGTTTCGTTATTTAAATAATCATTAATTGAATGTGTGTATCCAAACATAGAATATGATAAATTATCTGAAGAAGCATCTCTAATTAGTTTATTAATATTCTTTTTATGAAATGGCCTAGCTACTTTATCAAAAACACTAAAAGCTAGTTTAGGATTCTTTAAATAATATATACTTTCAAATAACTTATATAATGTTTCTGGATTGTTTTTCGTAAAATTAAACATTTCTTTCTTAATTAAAAAAATATAATATACTCTCATAACATCACCTTTATGACAAGTATATTATATCTATTGTGAATTTTCTGTCGATTTTTCTTCTTTATAGTTGGTTTTTAAATTAATTTCAATAGTCTGTCCTTTTATTACATCTGTACCTTCTATATTAGTATCATAAGCATAACCATATCCATTAAATTTGAAGTTAACACCTAAAAGTGAAGCATATATTTCAAGATCTCTTTTACTCCAGCCATTTATATTTGTATATTTTAAATTATTAGAATTAGTTAGCAAAAATATTTTTTCATTAGTGCTTATTATATTTCCTTTTTCCGGATATTGATTTATTATCTTACTACCATCGCCTATTAAAGTTATAGTTACATCTTTGTTTTCTTGTATTTTCTTTATATCAGTAGTTTTTCTATTTACAAATGCAGGCATTGTATGATTCTTTAAATTGTTTATATCATCTTTTACTATTCCAAGATATGTGCTTACATCTTCTATTAGTGTTTTAGTGGCTTGGTTCATTAGTGAAGGCTCATGTATCTTGCTTGATGCAACATATACCATTATCTGTGGATCTTCATATGGAAAAAGTCCAACAAAGCTTCTTACATAATCATAATATCCATCTAAGTATCCACCTAGAGGAGAAGCTATCTGAGCTGTTCCCGTTTTTCCGATTGTTGTGACTATTTCAGTTTTATATCCACTTGCTGCGACCATTTTTTCGTCAGAGTTAACTGCTCCCCACATAAGTTCTTGCATCTTTTTAATAGTTTCTTTACTTGCTACCTTATTAAGTTCAGTTCTTTCATTTTGAAATACAATTTCACCATTTGTATGATCTACAACTTTATCTATAATATATGGTTTTAATGTGGTTCCATCATTTGCTAGGCTTGTAAAAGCTTGCAACATTTGAACAGGAGTAGCTGTCATACCTTGTCCAAAAGATGCGTTAGCAAGTTCGATATCATAATTAAAATTGATAAGTCCTTCTTCTTCATTAGGAAGGTTAATACCAGTTTTCTTGCCATATCCTAGTTTTGTATAAAAATCTTTAAGTTTAAGTGCCCCTAGTCTTTGAGATAAAAGTGTTGCCGCTACGTTTGAACTTCCATAAAATCCCTGGTCAAAAGTGATTTCTCCCCATCCATATCCATTCCAGTCCTTGATTGTATATCCTTGTACTTCAATTTTACCTGATTGGTATGTTTCTTTCTCATCATATAGTCCATTTTCAATTGCAGCCATAAATGAGAATATTTTCATTGTAGATCCTGGCTCATAAGTATAAGACACGAATGGGTCATAATAACTTTTTATATCTTTGATATTAGGATCAAAACTAGGACTTGATGCTACACCTAATATTTCTCCTGTTTTAGCATTTACCACACTTATTGTGGCCCATTCTAAGTATGATGCACTTTCAAGTTTTGATAAAGCTTGTTCAGTGAACATCTGAATATTAGTATCTATTGTTAAATATACATCTTTACCATCTTGTGCTTTAACAATGTTTTCTTTAGTTCCTGCTATTCTATATCCATATATGTCGCCTTCATATGTACGCGAACCATCTACTCCAGTAAGTTCTTCATTATATTGAAGTTCTAGTCCCATTTCACCAATAATACTGCCATCTTCTAATGATTTTGCATATCCTAAAGTATTGCTTAAATAGTCTCCATTAGGATAATATCTCTTTACACTTTTAATAAAATCTATTCCAGGTAAATTCAAGTCTTCAATTTCTTCTTTTAAAAGCTCAGTTATTCCCCTTCCACCAGGACCGAGTTCTACTTGGTAAGCATCTTCTATATTAAGTAACGAAAGAATTCTTTCTTCAGTCATATTAATAAGTGGACTTAATGCTTTTGCTGTCATTTCTTTATCTACAACATGTTGCGGGTTATCAGGATTTGTAGTTCGGCTTTCTTCTAAGTAAGCAATTACTGTATATGAGTTTACATCAACCGCAAGTGCATTACCTAATTTATCATATATAGTACCTCTTTCAGCTACTATCTTTTCTGTAACAGTGTTTCTATTTAATGCAAAAGCTTTTAAATTAATACCATCTACTTTAGGACTTAAAACAATATATGATAGTTTAGCTATCATAATGACAAACAAAAAAAGGCAAAGAAGCACAAAAACTTTATTTATTCTAACTGCTTTACCTTTTTTCACACGAATCACTCCTCGTTTATTGTTCTAACATTACTATTATTATACTCCAGTCCAAGAGTTGTTGCAACAGCTTCTACATTATCTAAGGATGCTAGTTCATTAATTTTCATCTCTAAACTTTGGTTTATGTTCTCTTGTTTAGATATCTTTTTTCTCATACTTTCTACTTCTATATTAGTTTTAGATATTAAAGCCATAGAAAAAGATGTTCCTAGTACGTTACCTATCACTAGTAAAGCTACAAGTACTCTTAGTACTTTTTCACCTCTAAAAGTTGTTCTGTTTTTTCTCTTAGCCATAATATCTCCTTTTTACTTTTTCTCTATTATTCTTAATTTTGCACTTCTACTTCTATTGTTTTCATCAAGCTCTTCTATGCTTGCTTCTACTGGCTTTTTTGTTATATTCTTAGCTTTAGCAAGCATACTTTCTGGTACAATAGGAAGCTTTTTACTTAGTGGATCATCTTCTGTAAGATGTTTAAATACATTCTTAACTATTCTATCTTCTAAACTATGAAATGATATTACACATAATCGTGCGCCAGGCTTTAGTAAATCAAATGCATCTAAAAACGCTTTTTCTAGTATTTCTAGTTCATTATTTACTTCTATTCTAATAGCTTGAAATGTCTTTCTAGATGGATTGCCTTTTCTTCTGTAGCTTTCTGGCACGCTTTCTCTTACTACTTCAGCTAGTTCTAATGTAGTACTAATTGGTCTGTTATTAATTATACCTTTAGCTATAGATTTAGCGTTTGCTTCTTCTCCATAAGTAAATAGAATATTAACAAGTTTATCATAAGAGTATTCATTTACTACATTGTAAGCGGATAATTCTTGTCTCTTGTCCATTCTCATATCGAGAGGTGCATCTTTATGGAAACTAAAACCCCTTGAAGCATTATCAAGTTGTGGAGAGCTAACCCCTAGATCAAATAATATTCCATCTACTGGCTCCTTTATAAAATCTTTCATATTCTTAAAATTTGTATGAAATATCTTAAAGTTATTTCCTATAGTGCTTAACTTTTCAGTACTATATTTTACAGCTTCCTCATCTTGATCAAAGGCGAAAAGAAACCCCTCAGTTCCTAATTTCCTTAAAATTTCCCCTGAATGACCAGCATATCCTAGTGTGCAATCTATATATGTTCCTTCTGGTTTTACATTTAATCCTTCAACACTTTCATTTAATAATACACTTTTATGCATCTGCTTCACCTTCAAATAAATTTTCAGCTATAGTGCTAAAGTTATCAATATTACTTTCAATGAAACTATTAAAGATTGCCTCATCCCATATTTCTAATCGCTCATTTACGCCGATTATAACACAGTCTTTGCTTAAACCGGCGTAAATGGCAAGTGGTGAGGTAATATTAATTCGACCAGTACGGTCAAATTCACTAGTGGTAGCGCCGCTCAAGAAAAATCTATTAAAATCCCTGGCGTCTTTTTTTGTGAAAGGTAAGGTTTTTAGTTTAGCTGTTACTTTATTCCATTCTTCTTTAGAATAAACAAATAGGCATTTGTCAAGGCCACGAGTAATTACTATTTCTTCTCCTAACTCATTTCTGAACTTAGAAGGAATAATTAATCTGCCTTTGTCATCAATACTATGATGATACTCTCCCATTAGCATATTAATCCCCCACTTTCTTCCACATTCATCCACTATCTACCACTATAATACATTAAAAAATGTTCTTTGTAAAGAACATTTTAAAACTTTTTTTAATAAATTATTTTTTTTGTAAACTAGATGTAAAAATATTATACAATTAATTTTTTTCTATTTTATCAAATCCAGTACTATAGATATTATTTAATACATCATCTTCTATATTTACTGAAATATAATAACTATATTCTATACTTCCTTCTTTAACAAAAAGCACCATAGGAGTATATATTTTCCTATAACCAGTATCAAATTCATCGATAAAGTACTCTTCTGTATAAGAACCCAACTTATTTAATAATTCTTTATACTCTTTGCTTGCTTCTTGTTTAGTATTAAGTTCACCATTTTCTATTGTAAGAATTAATTCATCACTAGAGTCATTATACACATATATTTCTTCATCTTTTTTAAGATTATCTAATATATTAATGATTTTATTTATATCTTTTTTATCATCAACAATTAGTACAACACCAGTTTTATTAGTTAAAATATTTATAAGTTCTTTTGCATTAACATTTGTATAAGATTCACTTTCATTAAAAGCAATTAATGAAATATCTTTTTTGTCTACTTTAGTATCTATAAATGATACGATAATTAAAAGGAACCCAAATAATAGCAGGTTCCTTTTGAGGTTATTATTTTTTTTTTTTTTTTT
>ONXO01000090.1 GCA_900321795.1 uncultured Eubacteriales bacterium | reverse complement strand
TTATTGGTAATACCGCATTATCTTTTTTTATAACTTCATTCATTTGTTGCCTTCTTTCGCATAATTAAAATAAATGAGCTAGACACTAATTTCTAACTCATATATTATCACTTATTTGTTAATTAATCTAGATGTTTATCTTATTAATCTTAGTTTTTTAAATATTCTATTTAAGTATTCTTTTCCAAAAGTTCTTTCTAATAATCCAGTTTTATATGAAATAAGTAAGTATGTTATTGCGCCTAATAAAGTAAATAAGACTATTACCATAATACTTTGGATTGTAGTTAATCCTGAAGTGTTTATTATAAATGAAAGCACCATCAATACTACTACCATAGAAATACTAGGAAGCAATATGTCTTTTATAGTTTTAGCTATTTCTTTGTAATTAAAGTTAAATGCTTTTTTTAGTGAAGTAAATGATATTATAAATGATAAGAAATAACCACATATTGTTGCAAGGATTGTTCCGTAGAATGCATTAAGGCCTAAGGCTTTAAATAGATACATAAATGGTACGTCTAACAAAGCGTTTGTTAAAAAACCTGATAATGTTGATATGTAAGCAGTTTTAAATTTATTTAAACTTTGAAGAGCATTGTTCATTATTATGTATATACATGAGAAGAAAGCTGATATACTTGCAAATGCGAGTATAGAAGGACCATACACGCTTTCGCCATAGAATAATGTGTAAATTGGTCTAGATAAGAATGCTAAGCCGATACTCATCGGTAGTGCCACTACTATTATTATACTCATTGCTTGGTTATATTTTTGATTTGATGTTTTGTAGTCTTTCCTAGCGAAACTATCTACCATATGTGGGATTAAACTAACGCTCATTCCCATTGCAACTGCATTTATAATCATACATATTTTGGGTGCCCATGTTGCAACTATAGAAGCTATTGTCTCGCTTTCTAATGCAGTGTAACCTAAGCGATATGATGTTCTAACTATCAAAGTCATATCTGTTAAGTTATATATATCTGTAGCTATACTAGTAATTATAATAGGTACTGCATATGTAATAATCTTTTTAATTATATCTTTATTAGTTATTTCTTTATTTTCTTCTTTACTAGTTTTAAATAAGTCTTTATTTTTATGTATTTTGTATTTTAAGAATAAAAATGCTACTAGGCCGCCAATAAATGAACCAAAGACTGCAACTCCTACTCCTAATGTTACTGATTTATTTAAAACTTTTATTGTTATATATGAACCCATTAATATTACAGCTACTCTTACAACTTGCTCGATTACTTCAGATGCACTTGTTGGAGAAATATACTTGTGTCCTTGTAAGTATCCTTTTGATACTGATAAGAAAGGTATTATTAATAGACAAAATGATACAGATTTAATTACGAAAGAAACATCTTCTAATGTGTTTCCACCTTCTATTTCACCTAGTATAAGTGAAGCAAATTCTTTAGAAAAGACAAACAACATAAAGAATGCTATCACTGATATTATTAGAATTAAGTTTCTACCAACATGATATGCTCTTTCTTTTGCTTCATATTTTTCTAAAGCATTATACTCAGTAATAATTTTACTTATTGCAACAGGTATTCCTGCAGTAGAGATATTTAAGAATAAATTATATACCGTGTAGGCATAGGAATATAGAGAGCCTCCCGCTTCACCTATTATTCTATAAAAAGGTATTACATATAAAACACCTAATACCTTTACTAGTATTATTGCAAATGTTGCTATAAATGTTCCTTCTACAAAACTATTTTTTTTCATATTTACTCCTTAATCTATATATATTACCATCGCACTAAAGCAATATATTTGTTCCTCACTAAACATGCTTGTTGATACATCAAACTTTATGTCTATTATATCTTTATCAGCAATGGAAGCTAAAAAGGCATTTACTTTCTTTTCTAAGTCTTTTTCATGTGCTTCATCAAACGTTTTTACTTTATACATATTATTCACCAATATAATTTTATTAGTTATCTGGTGCAGATATTGTCGGATTTTCTTCTACGTAATAGTATTTCACTATTTTTCCTTCATCATTTGTATACTTAATTAGTAATTTAAATCTTATATCTTCTATGTTTTCTACATATCCAGTTAATTTTATACCTTTCTCTTCGTTTGAAATAGTAACTTTTTCATCAAATATTCCTACAGATGGAAAAGCATTTTCAGTTTCTTTATTGTGAATAAGTAATGCTAATACATTATTCATTTTCTCTTTATTTTTGTTTATGAGCGACGTGTAAGCAAATAAATTCTCACTTATTTTTTCAATATTAATGTTAATAACTAATGGGTTATTCACAGACGAACCTTTTATCTCATTTAGTTCGTTTATGTAGTTTTTATAAATAGCGTACTCTTTGCTTTCTTTTTTATAAGCACATGCAGTTAGAAATAATGTACAAGTTATAATTATTAACATCTTTTTCATATATATAATTATACCACCTCTAGTTTTTTATTCATAGAAAAAATATGAAAAGTATATTGAAAATCCATTTAAATCTTATATTAACGGAATAATTTAACCTTTAACACTTCATTAAAGGTATTATAAAAAGATGACTTTTTCGTCATCCTTTCATAATTAAATTTGTTAATCAAATATATTGTTCATTATCATTATTGATATAAAACCGTTTTAATAATCCGTCTGTGATTGAAGTAATAGGCTACATTAATACGTGCCTGGTTGTAAACATGACACCATAACACTGCTAGTAGGGTTTGAAATCATTACTACACGTGTTG
>ONXO01000089.1 GCA_900321795.1 uncultured Eubacteriales bacterium | reverse complement strand
CCAGTCATAGTAGTTGTGAAATAGGCAAATGTAGCTCCGATTATTGCAACTAATAAAGTGGCAATGCCAATTACTGATAAGAAAATAGTTTTTCCTTTATTCTCTCCCATAGTTTTTTACCTCCTTTACTATAAACATAATATCATTATTTTTTATAAATTACAAGATTGTTTTTTAGTATTATATATGTGAAACATCTATACAAAAAAAGTTAGAACTTAATCTAACTTTAATTTTATACTTTAATCGTAAATTAAACTATGTTAATTCTAACTAGTCAATAGCATTAGGTGCTACGTTTGTACCAGTAGGATTAGCATCGTTGTAATAAACTACGCTTCCGCCATCTAATACACAAGATACAGCTACAGAACCAGTTTCGCCTTGTTCATTAGTTGTACCAGTATCACCGGCAGTATTGTTTTGTTGAGCACCAGTTTCTTTGAATCTAACACTTACAAAGTAAGTATCAGTTTGACTATTACTAGTTAATGTTCCATG
Organism: uncultured Eubacteriales bacterium; assembly: GCA_900321795.1. Classification (GTDB taxonomy): domain Bacteria; phylum Bacillota_I; class Bacilli_A; order RF39; family UBA660; genus RUG727. Next base: position 3,527 of record ONXO01000089.1, on the reverse strand, counting down.
AAGAGCAGTTGTAGCTGCAGTTGTCCAAGTTCCACCATTAGAAGTATCAGCAAACTTATATTCAAAGCTTGGGAATGTAGCAGCAGCAGTTCTTGTTAGTGTACAAGTATATGGAATTGTAGCACCAGACATATCACCAGTAGCAGCAACAGTAAAACTTTGGTTATTAACAACAACTTTACCAGGTAAAGCATTGCTTGCTGTAATTTCAGCATTCCATCCACTAAATACTACTTGTGCAACTTTTGCAGTTGTAACACTAGCTCTAGCATTAGATTGATCGCCAGTCATAGTAGTTGAGAAATAAGCAAATGTAGCTCCGATTATTGCAACTAATAATGTAGCAATACCAATTACTGATAAGAAAATAGTTTGTCCTTTATTTTCTCCCATAGTTCTTTTACCTCCTTTACTATAAACATAATAACAATTTTTTTTATAAAATGCAAGAATTATTTGCAAATATTTTCACAAATTATTTATCATCTAAATACAGTCCTTAAAACAAGAATGTTTTTAGATAATTTCATTTACTATATATTACTTTAGTTGTCTTATCATCTGTTAAATGAATATTATTTACATCTAGCCCATTAACAGGTATTGCCATTTCAAAAGTCCCTGAACTATATTTTCCAGATACTAATACACTATTAATACTCAAATAAAGTTCAGCCCCTACTAATGTATAACTTGAGTCCTTAAAAGCTCTTGATGAATCAGTTATTTCTCCTTTAATAATGATCTTATCAGTACCTGTTACTACTTGATTAATTACTATACTAGAATAATCTTTATTACCTATGTAGAATAATTTAACATATATTCCAATGCCAATAAGCAATAATACACTAACTACTATTAATGCTATTTTAATTATTTTTTTCATATAAAAGCTCCTTTAATTCTTTTTCAGTCCATAAAGTAATACCTAATCTTATAGCATCATCATATTTTTTACCTGCATCAGCACCAACTATTACTACATCAGTTTTAGAAGATACACTACTAGAAGTAGAGCCTCCTCTGTCTTCTATTTCTTTCTTTATTTCATCTCTACTAATGAAATCAAAAGAACCAGTTATTACAAATTTTTTACCACTTACTCTTTCATCATCACTTATCTTAGTATCATTATAAATAGTATTAATTCCTAATTCCACTAGCTTATTAATTTCAGTTAGTTTTTCTTCATCATGAAAATAATTAATTATACTTGTAGCTAATGCATCTCCAATATCTTGAATATTAATAAGCGTTTCATAATCAGCACTCATTAAGTTATCTAAAGTACCAAACCTCTTAGCAAGTACTTTGCTAGTCTTAGCACCAATTCCTTCTATTCCAATTGCGTGCAGTAATCTTTCCAAACTATTCTTTTTACTATTTTCTATAGCTTCAAGTAAATTATCAACGCTTTTATTTCCAAAGCCTTCTAATTCAATTAATTCTTCTCTTCTCTTATAAAGATTATAAATATCAGAATAATTTTTAATAAAACCAAAGTTATAAAAGTCTTCTATTATTCTATCTCCGAGCCCATCTATATTCATTGCATTTCTTGAAACAAAATGACAAAGTCCTTCTATATGTCTTGCCACGCAGTTAGGATTTAAGCAAAAGCTTCCAACAATGCCTTCTTCTTTATGTAAAAAATTATTACATATAGGGCACCTTTCTATCATTACAAAATCTTTCTCTTTACCTGTTCTTCTTTCTTTCTTGGCTTCAACAACCTCTGGTATTACATCTCCAGCTTTTCTAATAGAAACAATATCCCCTATCTTTAAATCTTTTTCTTTAACATAATCTTCATTATGAAGCGTAGCTCTAGATATTGTAGAACCAGCTACAATTACAGGCTCTAAAACAGCGTTAGGAGTTACTTGCCCAGTTCTTCCAACAGTAAAAATAATATCTTTAAGTTTAGTTAAAACTTCAGTTGCTGGAAACTTATATGCAGTAGCCCATTTAGGGTATTTAGCAGTATAGCCTAGTTCTATCTGATCTTTAATACTATTAGTTTTAATAACTACACCATCTATATCATAAGAAAGCTTTTCACGCATTTCTCCTTCTTTTTCAATAAACTTAAGTATTCCATCTACATCGCTTACTAGAGTACTTTCAGGATTTGTTTTAAAACCTAATTCTTTTAGATACTGCAATGCTTCATAATGTGTCTTAATTCCATAATCTAGTGGATTTGGTATATGGTAAATGAATGTGTCAAGCCCTCTACTAGCAGCAATTTTACTATCTAATTGTCTTATACTTCCAGCAGCGGCATTTCTACAGTTTTGAAATAAAGATTCTCCATTAGCTTCTCTTCTTTTATTTAGTTCTTCTAATTTCTTCTTAGGCATATATATTTCACCACGAACTTCAATAGAAATAGGCATCTTTAAAGAAAGTGGTACAGTTTTAATAGTTTTAACATTGTTAGTAATATCTTCGCCTACTACTCCATCTCCCCTTGTAGCTGCACTAACAAGTTTTCCATCTTCATAATTCAAAGATACACTTAGTCCATCTATCTTAAGCTCACAGACATACTCAGGAGTAATTCCTTCTTTTTTAATACGTTTATCAAACTCTCTTATTTCTTCTTCATTAAAAACATTTGATAAACTCATCATAGGAATTTTATGCGTATGCTTAACAAAACCTTCTGAAACTTCTCCACCAACTCTTTTAGTAGGAGAATCTTCTCTTACATATTCAGGATACTTTTCTTCTAAAGTTATAAGTTCTCTTAAATACTTATCAAACTCCTGATCTGTAATTGTTGGATTATCTAAAACATAATAATTATAATTAGCTTCATTTAATATACTAACTAACTCATCAATTCTTTTCTCTTCCATATTATTTATTCCTTTCATCCTGCTTAATATTACACAAATATAATATCATATTTTTAGTTAAAAAAATACACGAATAATGATTATTTTAAAACAAAAAAGCTCTAATTTCTTAAAGCTTTAAGTTATCTAATTTACTACTCTATTACCTTTTTAATGCTCTTATGATTTTTCATAAGCTGTTTAATTCCTTCTTTAAATCCAAAAGCTATTGTAGCTAAACTACCATCTATTTTAACAACAACACCTTCTCCATATTTATCATGTACAATTTTATCTCCCACTTTTAAATCATCATTATTCCCTTCAACATACATATCATTCACATTTATAGTAGGTGTTTTAACAATATCACTTTCTATTAAAGTCTCATCAATTTCATCAATAAATCTACTAGGTAAGTTCATAGTTGTCTTACCAAATAACATCCTTCTTTTAGCATTCAGTAAATACAAATTATCTTTAGCTCGAGTAATACCAACATACATAAGTCTTCTCTCTTCCTCAAGTTCACTTAAACTTTCGCTACTCCTACTATGAGGAAAAATAGTTTCTTCAAGTCCAACTAGAAATACTGTATTAAATTCAAGACCCTTAGCCGAATGAAGTGTCATTAAGTTTACTCCGTCTTCCACTTCTTTATACTCATTCATATCACTAACT
>ONXO01000080.1 GCA_900321795.1 uncultured Eubacteriales bacterium | reverse complement strand
TAGAAGAAGAAATTAATTTTGAAATAATTAAAGGTTATAATATTAGGATATCATTTAGTGTAAAATATATGATGGAAGCATTAAGAAGCTTCACTGGAAAAGAAGTAAATATTTACTTTAACGGAGAGATTAAACCTATTATTATTAGGGAAAATGATAATGGGGATTTACTTCAATTAATTCTTCCTATAAAAACTTATTAATAAAACAAAATTGGTCAAAATAGGCCAATTTTTATTTTTGTTATTTTTTCGACATAATTAGACAAATTTTGCACTTTTTCTGTGTTAGTATACTCACCTTGAAAGGAGGGTTTAAATTATGGATTACAAAATTAATAATAAAACACTTGCTATTATTCCTAGTGGTGAGCATAAAAGTAAGGTTTTAGAAAAACGAAAAAATTATGAAGTTGATACTACTACTTTTAAAGTAATAGAAGAATCTTGTGAGTACTTTGGTTCAAGTTATAATTCTCGTGTAAAAAGTTCTTTTAATTATATAAAATCAAAATATAAAAGTCCTATAATAATAGCTGAAATTTCTAGAATAATATTTTTTCCTACAAGTTCGCCTACAAAAAAGAACTCTTTGTGGTTAAGTTATAACAATATAAGAGAGTATTATCCCGTAAAAAATAAGAGACATACAGTTGTTAAGTTTAAAAATGGATATAAACTTGAAATAGATATGTCATTTTATAGTTTTAATCAACAATATTTAAAAGCAAGTCGTTTAAGTGCCATTTTAAGTGAAAGAATTATAAAAAATGGTTAAAAAAGCTTTTTTTAAAGGGTATTTTGTGGTAAAATTAGTAATAGGTATAGGTGTACTACTGTGCCTATTATTTTTGAAATTAAACTTAAAAGAGGTTTTAAAATGCATCTAACGAAAATTGAACTAACAAATTTTAGAAATTATGACAAATTTAAGCTTGATAATTTGGATAATATTAACATCATAATAGGATCTAATGGTATTGGTAAGACTTCAATTCTTGAAAGTATTTATGTATGCAGTCTTGCTAGAAGCTTTAAATGTAATGATGAAAATGTTATGTTAAAGTCTGGTAAAGATTTCTATAAGATTAAAGTAAGTTTTAAAGATGAAGAAAAATCTAAAAATCTTGAGTATATATTTACTGAAAAAGGAAAAAAAACTAAGATTAATAATAGTTTAAAGAAGAAAATAAGTGATTTTATATCTCAGTACAAAGTTGTTATTTTTTCGCCTGATGAATTAAGATTAATTAAAGAATCTCCTCAGACAAGAAGAACTTATTTAAATGTAAGTTTATCACAGATTAATAAAACTTATGTAAGACTTCTTAATAATTATAATGTATTAATTAAAAATAAAAATGAATATTTAAAGAAAAGTTTTATTAATGCAAATATGGATTCTAGATATCTGGACTTATTAGATGAAAAAATAGCAGAATTAGCTTTTGAAATATGTTATTTGAGAAATGAATATATTAATAAAATAAATAAACATATTAAAAAAGTCTTTAAGAAATTCAAGAAGAATGATGAACTCTACATTAAGTATGATAGTCAGATTTTAGAAAAAAATGAGGAAGAAATACTGTCTTTGCTTAAGAAAAATAGGAAAAGCGAGATGGAACTTGGTTTTACTAAGACAGGAATACATAGAGATGATTTAGAATTTATTCACAATGGGATTAATTCTAGAGATTTTTCTTCTCAAGGGCTTCAAAAGTTAATACTTTTATCACTAAAAATGAGTGAGCTTGAAATATTAATTAATGATTATTATGAAAAACCAATCTTGCTTTTGGATGACTTATTTAGTGAACTGGATATAGAAAATAGAAATAGTATATTAGATAATTTGAATACTAATATTCAAGTGTTTATAACTACGACAGATATTAACAATGTTAAAAGTAGTTTGATAAAAAGAGCACACGTTATAGATTTAGGTGGGAGGTAAATATTATGCAAAATGACTATAATGAGAATGATATTCAAGTATTGGAAGGGTTAGAAGCTGTTAGAAAAAGACCAGGTATGTACATTGGTACAACAGATGTTAAAGGACTTCACCATTTAGTATGGGAGATAGTTGATAACTCTATTGATGAAGCTTTAGCTGGTTATTGTAAAAATATTGAAATAATAATTAATAAAGGTAATTCTGTAACTGTTAAAGATGATGGCCGTGGAATTCCAGTAGGAGTTCATCCTAAAACAGGTATTTCTACTGTTGAAACAGTTTATACTGTACTTCATGCTGGCGGTAAGTTTGGTGGAGGCGGATACAAAGTAAGTGGAGGCTTGCACGGTGTTGGGGCTTCAGTCGTTAATGCTTTATCTAGCTGGGTAACTGTAAGAGTTTATAAAGAAGGAAAAATACATGAAGTTAAGTTTGAAAATGGTGGTAAAACTATTCAAAAGCTTACTGTTATTGGAGAATGTGATCCTAATAGAACAGGAACTACTGTTACTTTTAAACCAGATGCAGATATATTTGATTCAGAAATATTTGATTATGAAACATTGAAAGTAAGAGTTAGAGAACTTGCATTTTTAAATAAGGGTCTTCAATTAACACTTAGAGATGATAGAGATGAAGAAGATACGCAAGGAGATAAATTTTTGTATGAAGGTGGAATTAGTGAGTACGTTAGATTCTTAAATCAAAATAAAACACCAATTCATGATCAAATCATTCATTTAGAAGGCGAAGAAGCTGGAGTATTTTTTGAAGTAGCTATGCAGTATAACAATGGCTACAACGAAAATATTTATTCATTTGTTAACAACATTAATACTCATGATGGAGGAACTCATGAAGAAGGAGTTAGGAGAGCTTTAACTAGAGTTTTAAATAATTATGCGAGAAAGGCTAAATTATTAAAGGAAAAAGATGATGCTTTAACAGGAGATGATGTTAAAGAAGGACTAACAATGATAGTTTCTTGTAAGCATCCTAATCCACAATTTGAAGGCCAAACTAAAGGAAGACTTGGTAACTCAGAGGTTAGAAAGCTAGCTGATAATGTTTTTTCTGAAGGTTTTGAAAGATTTTTGATGGAAAACCCTAATGAAGCAAAAATAATTGTTGAGAAGTCTATGCTAGCGTCGCGTGCTAGACTTGCAGCTAAGAAAGCTAGAGAAGCTACAAGAAAGACAGACTTAAGTATATCTAATTTCTTTGGAAAACTTACCGATTGTAAGAGTAAAGACCCTAGTGAGTCTGAGATATTTATAGTCGAGGGAGACAGTGCCGGTGGTTCTGCTAAAAAAGGAAGAGATTCAATGACACAAGCTATTCTTCCTCTAAGAGGTAAAATATTAAATGTAGAAAAGACAAGACTTGATAAGGCTTTAGGTAATGAAGAAATTAAAACTATAATTACTGCTTTTGGTACTGGAATTGGTCAAGAGTTTGATTTATCTAAGTTAAGATATAATAAAATAATAATAATGACTGATGCCGATGTAGATGGTTCTCACATAAGGGTACTATTACTAACATTATTCTATAGATATTTTAAACCAATTGTACAGGAAGGACATGTATATGCTGCTCAACCGCCTTTATTTAGAATAATGCATGGTAAGACTAGAAAGTATGTATTAAATGAAGAAGAAAAAGATAAGTATTTAGCATCATTGCCCGATAATGTTCGCCAGAGGGCTGAAATAGCTCGTATGAAAGGTCTAGGAGAAATGGATGCTGAAGAACTTAATGAAACTACAATGGATATTAATAAACGTGTTTTAAGAAAAATAACTGTTGACGATTGTATTTTAGCAGATCAAGTGTTTGAAAAACTTATGGGTGATGAAGTTGAACCTAGAAGAAAATTTATTGAAGAAAATGCTGGTTATGTTAAAAACTTGGATATTTAGGAGGTGTAATGGTATATGGAAGATAATAGTTTAGATGAATTATTAGAAAGAGCTGGAGAAAATATCGATATTGAAGAAACTCAAGAAGATGTTTCACGTGAGAATAATGAATCTGAAAAGATAGAAATGCCTGCTGATAAAGGGGAGTTTAGCGGATATTTTCATGAAAGAGATAGACTAGCTGAAAATAATATTGTTAATGAGGTAGAAACTTCTTTCTTGGAATATTCAATGAGCGTTATAGCTTCACGTGCTCTTCCTGATTTAAGAGATGGTTTAAAGCCAGTACATAGAAGAATATTATGGAGTATGTATGAGTCAGGTTATACTCCAGATAAGCCTCATAGAAAGTCTGCTAAAACAGTCGGAGAAGTTATGGGTAATTATCACCCACATGGCGACTCTTCAATCTATGAAGCAATGGTTAGACTTGCACAAGACTGGAACGAAAGATATTTGCTAGTTGATGGACATGGAAACTTTGGTAATATTGAAGGCGATGGACCAGCAGCTATGCGTTATACTGAGTCTAGACTTTCTAAACTTTCTTTGGAACTTCTAAGAGATATTAATAAGGATACAGTGGATTTTGATCCTAACTTTGATGAAACTAGGGATGAGCCTAAGGTTTTACCTTCTAGATTTCCTAATATTTTGGTTAATGGAACTATGGGTATTGCAGTTGGTATGGCTACTAATATTCCACCACACAACTTAAGTGAAGTTATTGATGGCTGTATTGCTTATATTGATAATCCTGAAATTGATACAGCTGAGTTAATGCAATATATTAAAGGACCAGATTTTCCAACAGGTGCAGTTATACTTGGTAATAAAGGTATTAAACAAGCTTATGAAACAGGTAGAGGTTCAATTACTATAAGAAGTAAGGCAACTATTGAAGAGG
>ONXO01000088.1 GCA_900321795.1 uncultured Eubacteriales bacterium | reverse complement strand
TATAATTTTCTTTATTACTACAACCTGTAATTATAAATAAACTTACAATCACCATTAAACTCAAAAATATTTTCTTTTTCATATATACTCACCATCATTATTATACCACAAACAAAGACTTTTTCAATGTATAACATATCGTAAGATTACTATTTTACGAACACTATAATATTTAAATTTGTACCATTAGAAAACAAAGATTTTCAAAAATATATCCTAGTTATTGGAAACAAGTCATACGCAAACATAGTTTATGAAATTTTCAGTTAATTTTAACACTTTTAGTAAAAAAATCACTAGATTTTAATTTTTATAAAAATCAAAAACTATTATTTTTCAAGGTTTTTAAGGTATCTTTAAGACATAACAACGACACACATTCAACATGATACGTATTAGGAAACATATCAAATGCTCTTATATTTTTAATGTTATATTTGTTTTTTAAAAAGTTTAAATCTCTTGCAAGTGTTGAAGGCTCACATGACATATATACTATTTCTTTAGGTAGCATCTTGAGAATGGTTTCTATAGTAAAAGTATCCATTCCACTTCTAGGTGGATCTGTTATTATTAAGTCAATATTAGAGTTTATTTCCTTTATTTTATCTTCAACTTTACCATGCATTATAGTTACATTTTTTATGTTATTAAGCTTTATATTTTCTAAAGCATTGATATATGAATTATCATTTACTTCTATACTATAAACTCTTTTTGCTTTTTTACTGGCTATGAATGATAAAGTCCCTACTCCAGAATATAAGTCTAATGCATTTTCTACCTCTTTTGTGTTTTCGCTTATGAAGTCGAATACTTTTGAACATATATAGTTATTTACTTGAAAAAATGAGTTAATGTCTATTCTAAACTTATAGTCATTTATTTCTTCTATTATATATCCTTCTTTTAAACTAGAAATGATTTCGTTTTTATCATTAGTTCTAATTATTAGTTCTTCGTGTTCATAATCTTCTATAGTTTTTAGATATTCATTTATTTGTTCTTTTGCTAGCAAGCATTTTTCTATGGGCACTATTTCGTTACTACTATCTTTCTTATAACCTAAAACGCCATTATTATGAAGTGTTATTTTGTTTCGGTAGTTAAACTCATTAGATGGTAATATATCCAAATCTACATCTATACCAGCTAGTCTTTTTATTATGTTTTTAACTTTAGCTTTTTTAAACTCAAGCTGATAATCATAATTTATATGCATTATGTTACACCCACCACATATTCCATAGTAAGGACATGGTGCTTTTCTTCGATAGTCACTTCCCTTTTCTATTGAAATAGCAACCGCTTCATCAAAGTTTTTCTTTTCTTTAGTATATTTTATTTCTACTTCTTCTCCTGGAAGAGCATTTTTAACAAATACAGTTTTGCCATTTGCATGGGCTACACCTCTTCCATAATAATCTAAATCTTTTATAATTATGCTCATAGATTTATCACCAACAATTTAATTTTAACAAATATACATCTTAAAGTCATTATTTTTATTTGATTGTAAGAATAAAAATATCTGATTTTTAAGATTAATGCTTTATGTATAAGTAGCAAAAATTGGTAAATATTAAAAATATGAATACAAAAAAGGTAATAGAAAAATTATATAGATTACAAAATGATATGCCAGATTTGATTGTTAAAAAAATTAAATGTGGGATTTTTAAGTATGTATATGTAGTATCTATCGAAACAGTTACTTCTTCAGATAGAGTTAATGATTTTATTTTAAAGTATTTTTCAAATAAGAGTTTAGTAAAAAATATATCTAATTTAGAAAGGGACATTAAGGACAACATTCCATCTATTAATTTTAAAGATGTTAATGATGAAGAGGCTTTATTTAATTTTATATTTAATGGCTTTACTGTAGTTATTTATAAAGATGAAGCTATTGCTTATGAAACAAGAGCAGAGTTAGATAGAGGTGTTACAGAATCTAGCAGTGAACCTGTAGTTCGTGGGCCAAAAGACTCATTTACCGAAAATTATCAGAAAAATATAGGTTTAATTAGAAGAAGGCTTAAAGATGAACATTTAGTTTTATCCGAAGTTGATTTGGGAAGAGTTACTAAAAATAAGGTTGGAATTATGTATCTTTCTAATGTGTGTGAGGAAGAGCTCGTTAATGAAGTAAAAAATAGTTTGGAAAAAGTTGATGTAGATGGAATAGTTGATATTAATAATCTTAAGGATTATTTAGATACTAAGAATAAAACTTTGTTTCCTACCCTTTACTATACAGAAAAACCTGATGATGCATGTAGATACTTACTAGAAGGAAGAATCATTATTACAATGGATACTTCTCCAAGTATAATCGTGTGTCCAAGCTTTTTTATTGACTTTTTTCAAAATAGTGAAGATTATTATCATAAGCCTTTCTTCGCATCTTTTATGAGAATAGTAAGGCTTGCTGCTTTCTTTTTGTCTATTATAACACCTGCTTTATTTATAGCTATTATTAACTATGACCCTGAGATACTACCAGTTTCATTACTTATTAACTTTTCTGAACAACGAAATAGCGTGCCTTTCCCTGCGATAGTAGAAGCTTTTAT
>ONXO01000087.1 GCA_900321795.1 uncultured Eubacteriales bacterium | reverse complement strand
CCACTTTCATGATATGAAACAATATTTTTTTCATAATCAGTAACTTTTCTGCTTACCTTAGCTGGCCCCATTAAAACTCTATCAGAAGCTTCATCTATTTCATCCATTGTAATTGCATCTTTATTTCTTCTAACAGCAAGTAATGCAGCTTCATTTAATAAGTTTTCTAAATCTGCACCACTATATCCCGGAGTTCTTTCAGCAATAGCAGTTAATTTAACATCTTCAGAAAGTACTTTACCTTTAGCATGTACTTTAAGTATAGCTTCTCTTTCTCTAACATCAGGCAAATTAACAGTAACTTGTCTATCAAATCTACCAGGTCTAAGTAAAGCTGGATCTAGTACATCAGGTCTGTTAGTAGCAGCAATAATTATTATTCCTTCATTCGCACCGAAACCATCCATTTCAGTAAGCAATTGGTTAAGAGTTTGTTCTCTTTCATCGTGTCCTCCACCTAAACCAGTACCTCTTTGTCTACCTACAGCATCAATTTCATCTATAAATATTAGACAAGGAGCAGAAGCTTTAGCTTGTTTAAACATATCTCTAACACGAGATGCACCAACACCAACAAATAATTCAACGAAATCAGAACCACTTATATAATAGAATGGAACTTTAGCTTCACCAGCCACAGCTTTAGCAAGTAAAGTTTTACCTGTTCCTGGAGGCCCCACTAAAAGTACACCCTTAGGTATTCTAGCGCCTAACTTTTGGAACTTCTTTGGGCTCTTTAAAAAGTCAATTAACTCTTTAACTTCTTCTTTCTCTTCATTAAGTCCAGCAACATCTTTAAAAGTAGTCTTTCCACCTTCTTGATTTAGCTTAGCTCTACTTTTTCCAAAATCAAGAGTACCACCTTTGCCATTACCCACCATCATTCTTACCATATAAACAGTAACGCCAACAATAACAATGATAGGAAGTATATCAAGTATTACCACTATCCAATTTAAACTACCAGGATCTTTATTAATAGTAACCTTAAGCTCTTGTTCTTTAGCCATTGAAAGAACATTATCAACAACACTATCAGTATAAGGAACTATAACTTTAAAAGATTCTTTATCCTTATAACCATCAAGTTTACCAGTCAAGTAATAAACACTCTCACTAGATTTAGGAGTAACCTCAAGTTTATTAACTTTTTTAGATTCTAAATTACTCATAAAATCATTATAAGAAAGCTCATTAACTTTAACATTTCTCATATTAAAGATATAAAACACACCACTAATAACTAATAAAAGTATTACATAAGGAGCTATATCTTTAATAACACTATTTTTCTTATTATTTCTCATCATGCCCTCCTCTTTCTTAATAGTACTTAAGTATTATATCATACTTTTTATTATTTTCCACATCAAACTTACTTTTTTTAAGACCCGGTACCCAAACTATATGATTTTTAGCATCGCATACAATAGGCCACATATCCCTTTCCTTACTAGTAATCTTACTATCTATAAACATATCATTTACTTTTTTATGACCATTCATACCCTTAACAGCCATTTTATCTCCATTCCTTCTAGTTCTAACATAAAGAGGCAAAGTAACTTCTTCACTATTTAATCTAATAATATAATTACTATTATTGCCTTCTTCATCTGCTTGTAAAGATTCAATATTTTTTCCATTAGGTAAATTAACAATATCATTAATTTCTATTTCATAAGCATCAACAGCTTCATCATCAAAAGTAAACTCTAAATTATCATAAGTTTTAAGCACCTTAACGTTATTAGGTAAATGAACAGTAGCCTGAGCTTTAGGTGCATTAACTAAATCAAAAATAAGCTTAACATGTGTATCACTTACAATAAACAAATCATCTCCATATATTTGTTCAAGTATTGTATAAATTATTTTGGTTTCTAAAATATGGTCTAGTTCCTTAAACTTAGGTATATCAATTTTACCATTACTTAAAACCTTATTAATCACATTATGCATCTCTTTATCTATATAATTATTATACTCTAAAAGTGTTTCACTAAACTTTAAAAATTTCTCATGTACTAAAGGATTCTCACTTTTCAAAAAAGGTAACATATACTTTCTATATCTATTTCTAGTATGTATATCTTCAAAGTTAGTCTTATCCACATAATACTTAACATTATTATTTTCACAATATTTAATAAGTTCTTCTTTAGTAACACTAATTAAAGGCCTTAAGATACTGTAATTTTCTTTACTAATAACCTTGCTAAATCCACTATAACCTTTTAATGTAGAACCTCTTACAATTCTCATAAGAATAGTTTCAATTAAATCATCTCCATGATGTGCTGTCATTAAGTATTTAGCATCATAATCTTTACAAACCCTATCAAAGAAATTATATCTTATGGTTCTAGCTTCATTTTCAAAGTTATCATCTCCAATATGTTCTATCTTCATACATTCAAAATGTAAATCATTATCCTCGCAAAAATTTCTAACATAATCTTCTTCTATATCTGCTTCTTTTCTAACATTATGATTAACATGCGCTACCACTAAAACTAAATCCAGTTCTTTCTTAAGCTGTAACATTATATGAAGAAGAGCCATTGAATCAGGCCCACCACTAACACCTAAACATATTATATCTCTATTTCTAATATTACTTTCTTTAAGCAAATATTCATAAACTTTATCCATATAACCCTCTTACTTTTCTACTAAATATAATTTATTACTATCCTTTATTACAGTAAATACTCCTTTACTTTCATAACCTAAATCTTTTTCATATTCCCAAGTGACACTTACTTTATAAGCTTCATATTCTTTCTCGTTATAAGCATATGTTGACTTTTCAACACCATTTACTTCTACTTTACTTACAACAGGTAAATATTGCTGTCTATCCCCATTAATATTAGTTTTAACTGTATGATACATAGTATCCCCTGCATTCATCTTAAAATTACTAACTAAATCAGGATGAATAAACTCAGCTCCACCAATGTCAGTAGAAGTAACTTTATTATCTAAAGTATAAAAATCTGTTACAAACAATTTAACTATAACTTTAGCATAGCTTTCATAATCTACTTCTTCACTATTCAAAATATTTTTAAGCTCTTCAAAATATTCTTTATATAAATCAGTATCTAAATCATCTAATGTATAACCATATAATTCCAAAGCTTCCAAAGTATTTTTAGTAACAACATCATCTTCCTTTTTACCACTAAAGAAATCCTTATACACCTTAACCCCAGTTATAATTAATATTACAATTATAACAAAACTCATAATAAAGTAAAATAACTTATTCTTATTTAACACTCTTTTCATTATCTATCCCTTTCATTAAGCAAATCATAAACTAGTAAATTTTTACTAAGTTCTAGTCTAATATCTGCATATTCCTTTATTCTATCAATATATTCTACATCTATAGCTTCATCTTTAAGTAAAACATATTCTTCATTAAAATTACTATAATAAACTTTATTAGTTATTATATCACCGCTAGGAAAAACCACTATCTTTTCACTTTTAGAAAATATATCGTTTCCTAATGGATAAGTATACTCTAAATTAAACATATTTGCAACTGTAGGATACACATCCCACATACCCATTACATCATTTATTTCTCTAGATAAGCTATAATCACCTGTCCATATTATCAAAGGTGTATTCCTAAGCATTTCATATCTATAATTACCTAAGCTTACATACGTTGGATCTAGCTCATTCTTAATTTTACCTGTTTCTTCATCATAGTTATAAAGTAAATCAAAACTATTTCTACTAAGTCTAGCTTCATGATCGCCATAGAATATAACCACAGTATCTTTAAGAATATTTTCTTTTAAAAGCATATTCATAAACTCACCTAAGGCTTTATCAGCATAATGAGCACTTTTTAGATAATTTCCCATTTCACTGCCTTCAAGATAAGGCATTATAGTTCCATCCTTAAGCTTAATACTTAAATCAAGTTCACCATATTTTTCTAAATCATTAAATGGACTATGATTACTTAAAGAAATAACAGTTCCCATATATTTACTATTATCTTCTCTAATACTCTTCAAAATAGGAATAAACTGTTTATAAAAAGCACTATCAGAAAGACCTAGACCGACAAAATCTTCACTTAACTTGTCTTCAGGAATCTCATAGTATTCATTGTCATAGAACATATCATACCCTAAAGTTTTATACATCTCATCTCTATTCCAGTAACTTCCTTCATTTGCGTGTGTACTAAATGTATAATAACCTCTTTTCTTAAATGCATTTTGAATACTTTCATACTTCCTATTATAGTAATTAACAAATACAGTACCATTATTACTTGGAAGAAATCCTGTACTTAATGTATACTCAGTATCAGAACTAGTTCCTATACTAATCTGAGGATAAAACTTACTAAAATATATCCCTTCTCTAACCATTTTATTCAAATTAGGAGTAATCTCTTCTCCATTAATCTTTAGATCTACTAAGAAGTTTTGAACACTTTCACCATGTATAAACAATACATTTTTTCCTTCAAATATACCTGTGTAATCATTAACTTCTCTATTTCTATCTTTAGAATAAAACTCTTTAAATGCTTCATGTGCTTCTTCATAACCTAAATCAGGTTTAACACTAGGCGCTATACTCTGAACTACATCGTTAGCAGTATACAAATATATGCCAAAACTACCTACCACATAACTTCTATTCCAGTTCTTTCTAAGCTTATTCATTTCTGTGCCACTTACAAACACAAATACAAGTAATAAAGCAAATAGGCTTGCAAAACCAGTTTTCATAAACATAGCTTTACCCTTTTCTTCTTTACCAACATTATAATAGTAATTCTTTTTCTTAAGCCTCTTATTAACTAAAACCATAACTAAAGGAAATAACATATAAACAAAATAAATTGGTCTTAATTTAGTAGTAACACTATCGCTAACTTTACCTAGCATACTAAATGTATTAATCATACTAACACTAACAAAGTTATTATAGAACATATAATAAAAACTATTAATTATACATAATATAGTATATATAACACTTACAGTAACAAAGTATACAAACTGCTTCTTTGGCTTCACTAAATATCCAAAAGAACCAATAATACCAACCACTACCACATCACAAAGCAATGCCTTAAAATTCCATATTTTACCTATTGTATTATATCTTAATAATAAACCCATAAGAACAGAAGTAAGCAAATATGTCAAAAATAAAATATTAGTACTCAAATACTTTTTAAATCTATTATTAATCCAATTATATACATCTTTAATCTTCTTCATAAATATAATTATACCATTTTTATATCAAAAAGAAAACCACATAAGTGGTTAATTAATAGCTCCAGGTCTAGTTGTTGTTCCATTAGGACTTGCATTTGTATAATAAATAACATCATTTGACAAAGCTGCAGATAATGTGCCTTCAAATGTTTTGCCTTGATTTTGATCTTGATTAACACCAGTTTCAGGAAGTTCCATACTATATGTATAAGTTATTTCGATTGTACTACTACTTCCAACTGTATTTATCTTAACTAATCTTTTGCTTTGATTGGTATTAGAACTATCTAAAGATCTTACACCACTAGAAGTACTAGTAGTTCCACTTCCATTACTAGAAAAGTCACTAGTTATTAAACTACTTGTAGTTCCTACACTAACGCCATCTACTTTAATATCTTTAACTTCTATTTTATAAGTAAGCTCTGGTGCACTATTTTTATAATCTAAGTTAATATAAACTTCATGTGCAACTGTCAAGCCAGGAAAACTTAGTTTAATATCTTTACTATCGTTCCAATCAGGTGTAATGTTATCAGAAGAACTAAAATCACTTCCATCTTGGAATATAATATTTCCAACCTTAGCAGTAGTAACAACTCCACTAACAGTACCTTCATTAGTAACACGTACACTATAGTATGCAAAAGTAAGACCGAAGCCTACAAGAACTACCGTAAGTACACTTAAAACTGACATAAAAACTTCAATTTTTTTATTTTGCATACACATTTCCTTCCTTATTATTCACTTATTTTACCAACAACTGGTTCTCCCTTAACAGATATTATAGAATTGAAAATTTTACCTTGTAAATCATTTTGATCATTTCCATTCTCTCTAAAAGATATTCTTAATACATATTTATGTGTTACACCTGTATTAATCATACCAGAGCCTAAAACTACCGATTCATTAGGCACCTTAGTATTATTAATATTAACTACTTTATTATAATTAATATTATTAACTTCTTCGCCATCCACCAATGTTTTTGCAGCTAAACTATAAACAAAATCTTTATCATTAATTGTATTCTCATTTATATCCCAAATTATAGAATAGTTACCATATGCATTTGGAGAAGTACTAACATTAATAATACTAAATTCCACAGTATCACTAAAACCAGGCAATACTCCTTCAGCAACTAAATTCTTATCTGAATTATAAACGGCATATACATTTGCAGTTTTTATTTCAACTTCACCATTAGTGGCATTCCCTATAACTGTGGCAGTATAAAAAGCATATGCTGTTCCAACACTAACGGCTATGAAACCAATAATAGTAACAATAGCATAGAATAATATTTTTTTATTTTCTTTTTTTTCTTCTTCTTTATTCATATTATCACTTTTCTACCCTATTACAATATTAACATTTTTGCACTTAAAAAACAACCCAAAAATATAAAAAGATATTAAATAATTAATACCTTTTACGTTTCTCATAAATTATAATACCTGTCAAACCAATAACACCAATGAAACTCAATATAGCTCCTGGTATTAGCCCTGGCAAACTATATTTAAACTCAATAGTATGCTCTCCTTCTTCTAAATCAAAGCCAATAAAACAATCAAGTAAATCATAATGTTTAACCTTTATGCCATCAACATAAACATTCCAACCTCTTTCATTTGGTATACTACTAAAGAAAACCTTATTGTCAGCTACATTAACTTTACCTTTAATATATGTATTATCAAACTGCTCAATTTCAAATAAATTATCTTCAAGTAAACCTATTTCTTGATCAAAAGCATCTTTAGAAAAAGTATATAAATCAAAACTATTAACTTTTACACTACCACTAGTTTTTTCAAACCTTATCTCTATTTCTTTTCCAGCATAACTATGT
>ONXO01000081.1 GCA_900321795.1 uncultured Eubacteriales bacterium | reverse complement strand
TAGTCACCTCTTTAGTGACTTATTATATATCATTTGAGACATTTTCCTGAAATAACACTTAAGACATTATCATAAAATAATCATAAGATAGAAGAAAAATTGAATAAATAAACTTGTAAAAATAAGTGAAGTATTATAAAATATATGTGAGGTGTAAAAAATGGAAATAGTATTAATTGTAGTTTCAATCATATTAATAGCTTTAGTACTTTTGCAGAGTAACAAAGCTAGTGATGCAGGACAAATAATCACAGGTGGGAATAGTATGCTAATGAGTCAAATGAAGGAAAGAGGACCTGAAAAGTTCTTAACTAGACTTACATTTGTAATTGGATTCCTATTTATAGCAATTTCGTTATTCTTAAGCATATAATAGTAAAATGGATTAACAGAAATGTAATATAATAGCTATTTTCTTGTAAAATGGCTATTTTTATTGTAAAATTATTTTAGGTTAGGTGAATATATGAAAGATAAAGTATTAAGTATATTTAAAGAAAGTAAAAATAAAAAATTAGATCCTATAGATATAATCTCACATATAAAGAAAAATTATACTTCTGATGATATTAAGAAACTACTTGAAGTTTTGCAAGAACTCGTTAATGAAGGAAATATAACTCCCACTAAAAAGAATACTTTTAAACTAGTGACAGATGAATACGTAAAGGCTAAAGTGGAAAAAGTAGCTAGCGGTAATGGCTGGGCTTTGGTGGAAGGAGAAGATGACATATTCATAGATAAAAAGAATATGCAAGATGCTTCTACTGGGGATTTGTGTCTTCTAGAAACAATTAAGGTAAGAGGAAAGATAGAAGCTAAAGTAAAAAGAATACTTGAAAGAAATCTTCCTTTAGCTGAAGTGAGAGTAGAAAATGGAGTTACTTACATTATTCCAGTTAAAGATTATAAACTTAATGTAGTGCTTTTAGAAAATAAAGAAATGCCTTTAGTAGATGGGGAAATAGTAAGAATAAGAAGTGTTAGAGAAGATAAAGATAATATATATGTTAAAGTAGTAGAAAAGATTGGACATAAAAATTCACCCGATATAGATACTCTCATGGTGATGGCAGAGATGGAAGTGCCTCACGGATTTAGTGATAAAACGTTTGAAGAAGCTAGAAGTTTACCTACTGAAGTGCTAGAAAGTGAAAAAGAAGGTAGAATAGATTTAACTAATGAAGAGATATTTACTATTGATGGAATTGACACTAAAGATATAGATGATGCAGTTGGTTTAACTATTTTAGATAATGGTAACTATTTACTTAAAGTATGTATAGCTGATGTAACTAACTATGTTAAATGGGGAAGTAGTACATTTAATGATGCTTATAATAAAGGAAACTCTACCTATATGGCGGATAGAGTTGAACCTATGCTCCCAGTTGAATTATCCAATGGAATATGCTCTTTAAATCCTAATGTCTTAAGACTTGCTGTAACTACTGAAATAGAAATAGATAAAGAAGGCAACGTAGTAAATAAAAGAATGTATCCTAGCATTATTAAATCTAGAAAGAAAATGAATTATGATGAAGTGCAAAAAGTTTTAGAAGGAAAAGCTTCAGAAGAATATAAGCCTTATGAAAAGACATTGTTAGAGATGAACAAGCTGGCACGCCTTTTAAAGAAAAAAATGAAGGAACGTGGGGAAATTGAGTTTGCTTCTAGTGAAATAAAGTTGATTGTTGATGAAAATGGTAAATTGCTAGATATAAAGAAGCACGAGCAAAGAGATGCTGAAAGTTTAATTGAGCAATTTATGATTGCATCTAATGAAGCTAGTATTGAGCTTTTAACTGAAGTAACTGATTATGCCATTTACAGGGTGCACGCTACTCCATCTCCTAAGAAAATAGAAGAATTTGTTAAGTTAATGAGTGTTTTAGGTTATCAATTAAGAGGAAAGTTTGATTATAGCGATATGTCTAATAAACATATTCAGGCTATTCTTGATTCTATAAAGGGAGTTAAAGATGAGGAAGTGTTAAACACAAAATTATTAAGAAGCATGCAAAAAGCTATCTATTCTTCATCTAATATTGGCCACTATGGTTTAGGAAGCAAAAAATACACACATGAGACTTCTCCAATAAGAAGATTCTCTGATTTACTACTTCATTATTTAATTAAAACAGCTTTGTTTAATATGGATATGAAAGTTAGTTTAGGCGAAATTGGAAGGTGTCTTCCAGAAGCTTGTGAACACATAAGCATGACTGAAAGAAGAAGTGATGAGTGTGAATACGAAGTAAATGACATGAAAATAGCTGAATATATGGAAAAACATATTGGAGAAGAATATCCCGCTAGAATAGATGGACTTTTAAAACACGGCTTTTTTGTAGAAACAGATAATTTTATAGAAGGATTTGTAAGCTTGGATACACTTAAAGGATACTTTACTTTATCTGAAGATATGCTATACTACTTAGATAGAAAGAAAAAAAGAGCGTTTTGCTTAGGAGACAAAGTGATGGTAAAGTGTATAGGCGCTTCTAAGGAAAGAAGAGAAGTAGATTTTACTTTAGTGGAGGGCACATATGGAAATAGTAAATAGAAAAGCTAGGTTTAATTATGAAATAATAGCTGAATTAGAAGCTGGTATTGAATTAAAAGGAACTGAAATTAAATCAATTAGAAAAGGCTCTGCTTCACTTGAAGATGCTTATGCGAGAATTAGAAAAGGTGAAGTATTCTTAACAAATATGTATATTGCTAGATATGACGAAGGCAATATATTCAATCATGATGAGAGAAGAGAAAGAAAGCTTTTACTTCATAAAAATGAAATAAGTAAATTAGCTAAACAAATCGAACTTAATAGATATACATTAATACCATTAAAGGTCTATTTTAAGAAAAATAAGGCAAAACTTTTGTTAGGACTTGCTAAAGGCAAAAAACTTTATGACAAGAGAGAAACTATAAAGAAAAGAGATATAGAAAGAGATAGCCAATATAAATTAAAGTAGTTTAATATTTAAAATGTGTAAAAAAAGTGATAGAATATTTATGGAATTAAGAAGGGTGTAGTATAATGTTTGATAATGTAGTATTTTTATGTTTAATAGTATTTGTAGCTAGAATTATTGATACTAGCTTAAGTACTGTTAAAACTGTTTTGATTGTAAGAAATAGCAGTTTACTTGCAACTTTAATGGCATTTTGTGAAGTGCTTGTGTGGTTTTTAATTGTTAGAGAAGCTTTGGCTACAGAAGCTAATCCTATATTAATTGCTTTATCTTATGCATCAGGATATGCGTGTGGTGTATTAGTGGGTATGTATATAACAGATAGATTTATAGAAAGTAATGTTTCTGTTAATATTGTAGTTAAACAAAGCAGGAAAATAGTAAATGCTTTGATTGACCATAACTTTGCAATAAGTGTAAGTAAAATCAAAGGTAAAGACTTAATATCTAATAAATATATGATATTTGTGGCGACTACAAATAGGAGAGTTAAAGATTTAAAAAAGATTGTAACCGATATTGATAGTCATGCTTTTATTGTCGTAAGTGATAATAAATATAGAATTGGTGGATATTAATTTATAGTGAAGAAATGGCACATGTATAAAAAAGGAGTGTGAAAAAATGGCACATGTAGATGAGAACATGATAAAAACTGTTAGAGAAGCTAATGATATAGTAGATGTTATTTCATCTTATATTCCTTTAACGCAAAAGGGAAAAAACTATTTTGCAATATGTCCGTTTCATGATGATCATTCTCCTTCTATGAGTATTTCTCCCGATAAGCAAATATTTAGATGTTTCACTTGCGGGACAAGTGGAAATGTAATTTCTTTTGTACAAGAATATCTTAAAGTCCCATTTTTAGAAGCTGTAGATATACTAGCTAAAAATGCAGGAATTCATTTAAATTTGGAAAGTGAAAAGAAAATTTCTTCAAATCAAGAATATTATGATATATATAAAATTGCTTTATCATATTATAAGAATAATTTAAATTCTAAAGATGGAGAAGAAGCAAGAAAATATTTAGAAGAAAGGCATTTAAATAAAGAAACTATTGAATATTTTGATATTGGCTTGTCATTAAAACAAGGACTCGTTAATAGTCTATCAAAAAAGCATTCTTTGGCTACTTTAAGACAAATTGGCCTATCTTCTTCTAATAATACTGATCTTTTTAGAAATAGAATAATGTTTACTATTAGAGACAATGATGGCAATCCGGTAGGATTTTCAGCAAGAAAGTATACAAATACTGATGAAGCAAAGTATATAAATACTATGGATACTCCAATATTTAAAAAAAGTGAAATATTGTACAATTTCTATAGGGCTAAAGATTTTATTAGAAAGCAGCATGAAATTATAATAAGTGAAGGTCAGATGGAAATAATAAGAATGCATACTATTGGAATTAATAACGCTGTAGCTTTAATGGGAACTAGTTTTACAAAAGATCATTTAAATATAATAAAATCATTGAAATGCAATGTTGTTCTTAATCTCGATCAAGATGATGCCGGTAAAAGAGCAACAATAGCAATTGGTGATGAACTTTATAAAAATGGAATAAATTCTACTGTTATAGTTTTTACAGGTAGTAAGGATACTGATGAATATATAATAGATAATGGATCTGAAGCATTTTTACAAGCGTACAAAAATAGAATTAATTTTATAGATTTTAAGTTAAATTATTTAAAAAATAATAAAGATTTGAATAATTCAACTGATCTATCCAATTATATAAATGAGTCTATTAAAATAATAAATAATATTGATGATGATATACTTAGAGAAATTAAAATACGTGAACTTAGTGATGAATTTAAAATTAGTATTGATTTGATTAAGAGTAAAATAACTAACTCAAGTATTAAAATAAAAGAAGAGAAAAAGCCAGTAAAAAAGATATCTTATAATAAATATGACAAAAGTGAGATTAGAATTTTATACTTGATGATGATGCATGAAGATTTAATAAATTATTATCAGACACATTTGGGATATTTAAATAATGATAAAAGAAAAAAACTAGCTAATGAGATAATTAATTATTATAATGTAAAGAAAACCTTTGACATATCGGACTTTATATGTTACACTAGTGCACGTGAAGATTTAAATGAAGTGATGAATGAAGTTTTGTCATTTGATCAGAGTGAAGAGTATACTGATTTGGAATTAGAGGACTATATTTTAAGGGTCAAGGAATTTAGAGTTAAAAAGCAAATAGATACTTTAACTGAGAAAATGAAAAACACACTTGATTTAGAAGAAAAAAAGAGATTGGGTGCTCGAATTGAGAATATGAAAAGAGAGGTTCTAAAATGGTAAATGAAATGAAGACATTCGATGAAATACTAAAAGATTTAGTTGATACGGGGCTAAATAAAGGATTTTTAACCTATGAGGAAATTGCAAAAGCCACTAATGGGCTTGAACTTGATGCTAACAATCTGGATACTTTGTATAACACTTTAAATGAAAATAATATTGAAGTTAAAAGTGAAGATGAAAATGATACTGATGGCGGACTTTTAACAGAAGATATTTCATTGAATTTGGAAGAACTAACTACTGAAAGTAAAGATATGTCTGTTAATGATAATGTAAGGATGTATCTTAAAGAGATAGGTAAAATAAGTTTGTTATCGCTTGAAGAAGAACAAGAACTATCTCATAGAATTGCTGCTGGTGATGAAGAGGCTAAGCAGATACTTGCAGAAAGTAATTTAAGATTAGTTGTTTCTATTGCTAAACGTTATGTTGGAAGAGGGCTTTTATTCCTTGATCTT
>ONXO01000079.1 GCA_900321795.1 uncultured Eubacteriales bacterium | reverse complement strand
TTCTCCTATTTATTATAATATCTATTTTTAAAGTCTTCTCTAAATTCTTCAAGAGTGTCTGTTTCAATATTGCTTCTAATGTCTTCCATCAATCTGGTTAAAAAACGTATATTGTGTATTGAAAGCAATCTTTGTCCCAGAACTTCTTCACTTATTATTAGATGCCTAATGTATGCTTTTGTAAAATTTCTGCAAGCATAGCAATCGCATTCTTTTTCTATTGGTGTAAAATCTTCTTTGTATTTTTGATTTCTTAAATTGATTTTTCCATCTCTTGTATGAGCATTTCCATGTCTAGCTATTCTAGTTGGTGCTACACAGTCAAAAATATCAATGCCTCTCATAACTCCCTCAATTAAATCAATAGGATCTCCTACACCCATCAAATATCTTACTTTATCTTTTGGAAGATACTTAGTCGCATATTCAACTTCTTTATATTGAACTTCTTTAGTTTCACCAACAGCTGCTCCACCTACAGAATATCCATCAAATCCTATTTTTACAGTTTCTTCAGCTGAATATCTTCTTAAATCTTCGTATTCACCGCCTTGCACAATTCCAAATAAAGCTTGCTCCGGGTTAGTATGAACTTCTTTGCCTCTTTTAGCCCATCTAAGAGTTCTTTCTACACTATTTTTCATGTAATCATAACTAGCTGGATATGGTGGGCACTCATCAAAACTCATTATTATATCTGCACCTAGTTTATTTTGAATCTCAATAGATTTTTCTGGTGAAAGGAATAAATTACTTCCATCAATATGACTCTTAAAATAAACTCCTTCCTCTTTTATATTTTTCTTTTCAGCTAAAGAAAAGACTTGGAAACCTCCGCTATCAGTAAGCATTGGCCCATTTTTATAATTCATAAACTCATGAAGTCCGCCTGCCTTTTGTACAATGTCTTCTCCAGGCCTTAACCACAAATGATAAGTATTAGATAAAACAACATTTGCACCAGCTTCTTTAAGTTCTTCTGGATTTAGTGTTTTAACTGTAGCTTGAGTTCCAACAGGCATGAACATAGGAGTTTTACTAACACCCCATTTTGTAGTAAATTCTCCTAATCTAGCCATATTTCTACTTGATTGCTTAATTATTTTAAAATTTAGATTCATAAATAACACCAATAACATTTTATCATTTTATTAAAATAAAATATAGTATTTTTTGCTTATCACGTAAAAATGATGTTAAAACTTTCTTTATTGGTTCTTAAAATAATTTTATATGCTATAATATTTATAGATTGTAGTAGATAGATTTCAAGAAAATTCACCCAAAATTCTTACATTAAATAAGAATAATATAAATATAGAATTAGTAAAAGGTAAGAACTATGAAATACATTTTAAAGATAGAGTTCATAATAATAAAGAAATCAGTCAGCCAGAGGTAATAAGTATCACTTTGACAGATAAAATAGGTTTATCTCAGATTCAAGAAAGTTGTAATCCAAATTAAGGAAGCAATAACAAGTTGCTTCTATTTTTTAATTTCTTTATATTTTCGGAAAAATCTTTTAAAGATTCTAAATAGTCTTTATCATGAATGAAGTCTAAATTAAAGTACATATATGTTTTCTTTAAATCCTCTTCATTTAATTTTTTTAGTACTCTATTAGGCAAAATATTCTCTTTATATGGGTAATTAGTCGCTATTAATATTGGTGTTTCAAGTAAAGCTGCAAGTATTTTATAAGAAATATCTATTTCTAAATAAGTACCGCTTTCTATATCTTTTAAAGCTTCTTTCTTACCTAGCATTAAAACTGTATCATCATTAACTTTGTTATATAAAGCTTCTCTAACTTTAAATCTAACAATAGAGTATTTATCCTCTTCTATATTTAACTTTTCAAGTATCTGATTAACTATTAATTCTAAATTATTTTTCATTTATGTTCCCTATTCTATCAGTTATAAACATTGCATCTCCAAAAGAGAAAAATCTATAGTTTTCTATAATCGCGTGTTTATATGCATTCATTATATTGTCTCTTCCAGCTAGTGCACTCACAAGCATTACAAGAGTACTTTTTGGTAAGTGAAAGTTAGTTATAAGACAATCTATAGCTTTGAAAGTATATCCTGGATATATGAAGATATTAGTTTCTTCAGCACTCTCTTTAAACTTATTATATTTAGTGTATATACTTTCTAGAGTTCTAGTAGATGTAGTTCCAACAGCAATAATTCTCCTTTTTTCATTTTTGGCTTTATTTAAAAGATCTGCTGTTTCTTTATTCATTATGCACAATTCACTATGCATATCATGTTTTAGTATATCTTCCTCATTAACTGGTCTAAAAGTTCCTAGTCCAACATGAAGTGTTACATAAGCGATTTCTACACCTTTTTCTTTTAATCTATTTAATAACTCCTCCGTAAAATGAAGCCCCGCAGTAGGAGCTGCTGCACTGCCTAGATTTTTAGCATATACTGTTTGATACCTATCTTTATCTTCAAGTTTTTCATGTATATATGGAGGAAGAGGCATTGATCCTAGTTCATCTAATATTTCATAAAGTATCCCATCATATTTAAGCTCAATTAATGCTAAACCATCATTTTTCTTTTCAAGCACTTTAGCTTTTAATTTACCATTTCCAAAAGATATCATAGATCCTTCATGAAGCCTTTTAGCAGGTTTTAAAAGTACTTCCCACTTATCTCCTTCTATATTTTTAAGAAGCAAAACTTCTATAGCTGCACCAGTTACTTCTTTTTCGCCAATTAATCTAGCCGGTAAAACCTTGGTATCATTTAAAACAAGCACGTCACCTTTACGTAGATAATTTGTAATATCACTAAAAATCTTATCTTCCATATTACCAGTATTTTTGTCAAGAACTAATAGTTTAGAGGAAGAGCGATTCTTTAAAGGCACCTGAGCAATAAGTTCTTTAGGCAAATCATAGTCATAATAATTTATATCATAAATATTTTCCATATTATTCCTTCTTTCGTACTATGTATTATATCAAAAACATAAAAGAAAAAGAAGAGCTAGTCTTCTATTTTATTGTTCATCAACAACATTATTTATAATTTCACTTTTTTTAGGCATTATAATTGCTGCGATTATGTATGCAAATATGCCACTGCCCACGCATAGAGAGAATACAACCCATAATAACCTTACTATTGTAGGATCGATGTCAAAATACTCGGCAATTCCACCACATACTCCATCAATCTTTTTACCTTTTTCAATTTTATATAACCTCTTTTTCATTTAATTCCTACTTTCATTATATACATTTATTAATTTATCCATATTATCTTCATTAATTATGTCCTTTTCAAATAAAGATTTAATTGTTTCTTCTACATTAGAATCATTATATGCATCTTTAACTGCTTGCCATAAATCTTTAATCATAGGCGCTATTATTGGCGTTTTATCTAAAATATAATTATTCACTTTAGATTCATTAAATACTTTAAAGTTAAATGTACTTATCATAAATAAAGCAAAGAATAAAATTATATAAGTTCTTACAAAGGCAAGAATTGCCCCAACTACTTTAGAAACAAAACCAAGTACTATAGTCGCATCAAATATCTTTTCTATCGCTGAAGAAAGACTTAATAATACTTTATAAATTAATGAGAATATAATTAATAAAATGATAAATGCTATAATCTCATAAATAACTACTGAAATAGTAGGATTATTACCTATCACTGGCAACTTACTAATAAGTAAATTAGCCAAACTACCTTTTAAAATCCATGATAAGAATAAAACTAAAATACTTCCAATTAGTTCTACTAAAGTCTTCAAAGCTCCTTTTCTTACACCATCAAGTGTGCCTATCATAAGTATTACAATTAATATTGCATCAATAATATTCATATACTACATCTCCTCTTAAATATTATTCCCTATTCACATTATATTATAATTTTAATGAAAAATAAACCATTTTATGTTAAAATCTTCTTAGAGGTTGATTTAAATGACTATAGTTTTTAAAGTAAGTGATAACGTTAAAGAAAAGATGATTGAATACTATCAAGATAAAAGAAGAGAAAAAACTCCGCCTTATGCTGTATTTCAAGCTATGGAAGCTGATACTATAATAACACTTTATGAAAGCGGGAAAGTTATGTTTCAAGGAATAAGCGCTGATATAGATGCAAATCTTTGGAAAGATATGGAAAAACATTTAAATAACATTGATGTAGATGTAACGCCAACTGAAAAGAAAAAAGAAGAAATAGATAAAACATATTACTACTACTCTGCTATTGGATCAGATGAAGTTGGAACTGGTGATTATTTCTTTCCTATTGTTGTAACAGCTTGCTTTATGGATAAAAAAGATATTAAGTTTTTGGAAGAGCTTGGAGTTCATGACTCTAAAAAGTTAACTGATGAAAAGATTAAAAGATGCGCTCCATATATAATTAAGAGAATACCTTATGAAACTCTAATTCTTTCTAACAAAGAATATAATGAATATCATAGTAAAAGATATAATATGAATAAAATAAAAGCCATAATGCACAATAAAGTATTATTTAAAATGAAAAATAAAGGCTTACCTTATCAAAAAATAATAGTAGACCAGTTTGCTCTTCCTGGAGTTTATTATAACTATTTAAAAGACGCTACTGAGAAAGTTACAAATATTACATTTATGACTAAAGCAGAAGATAAAAACCTTTCAGTTGCATGTGCTTCTATTATAAGTAGGTATATATTCTTAAAAGAAAAAGAGAAACTAGAAGAAAAACTTGGAATAAACATTCCTCTTGGTGCTGGTGTAAAAGTGGATGAAACTGGCAAAGAAATAGTAAAAAAACATGGTAAAAACATTTTAAATGACATCGCCAAAATAAGTTTTAAAAATACGGAAAGAATATTATAAAAGATTCCTTTGACTGATTAGCCAATTTAGGAATCTTTTTTTTAGCATAATTTCTTTATTTCATCTAGTAGCTTAATTGCTTCAATAGGCGTTACTTCATATGGGTTAATTTTATCTATAAAGTCTCTTAATTTATCTTCAGGTTTAGTATCTAAATCTAACTCCATTTGTTTAGTACGAGTTTTTTCTTTAGAAGAGTTTTCAAAAGTACTTAACATTCTACCTGCTTCATCTATTACTTCTTCAGGAAGATGTGCAAGTTTAGCCACGTTTATCCCATAGCTTCTATCTACTGCGCCATCTAAAACTTTATGAAGAAACTCTACTTCTCCTTCTTTTTCTTTAATTGTAACATGTACATTTTTTATTCCTTCAGTGTATTCACTCATTTTAGTAAGTTCATGATAATGAGTTGAAAACATCGTCTTGCATTTCAAACGTTTACTTATATATGTTATAATAGCGCCTGCTAAGCTCATCCCGTCATATGTAGAAGTACCCCTTCCAAGTTCATCAAAAAGTATTAAACTATCTTTAGTAGCATTTTTAAGAGCATAAGCGCTTTCTTTCATCTCTACCATAAATGTACTTTCTCCGCCTACTAAATCGTCTGATGCTCCAATTCTAGTAAACACTTTATCAAATATTGGAAGACTTGCTTCAGTTGCAGGAACAAAAGAGCCTATTTGGTTTAGTATAACTATAATAGCAAGTTCTCTCATATAAGTACTTTTACCAGACATATTAGGCCCAGTTATCATAAGTATATTAGTATCTTTGTCCATAATTACATCATTAGCAACATAATCATCTTTGATAACCTTTTCTACAACTGGATGTCTTCCATTAATTATCCTTATTTCGTGATTATCATTAATAGCAGGCCTTACAAAGTTATACTCTTCTGCTGCAGTACTAAAACTTTGCATAACATCTAAAAAAGAAACTTGAGAAGAAACTTCTTGCAAATCCACTATATAATTCTTAACTTCTTCTTTAATTTTATTAAACAAATCATATTCCATTTCTTTAATTTTGTCTTCTGCATTAAGAATCATATCTTCTTTTTCTTTTAAAAGAGGTGTTATATATCTTTCACTATTAGATATAGTTTGCTTTCTAACATATCCATATTCCTCCAAGACATTTTTGTCTTGACCTTTACTTATTTCTATATAATAACCAAATACTTTATTATAACCCACTTTCAAAGTTTTAATTCCGGTTCTTTCTCTTTCTTCATTTTCAAATTTGCTGATAAAGTCTTTACCATTTTTTCTTATGTTTCTAAGTTCGTCTAGCTCACCATTAAATCCAGGTTTAATTATACCACCTTCTTTAATAGTAACAGGTGCATCTATATCAATAGATCTCTCTAGCAAATCATACAATCTGTCAAATGTCTTAAGTTTTTCTAAACCTAAACTGTCTAGCAAAAGATTGATGTCAGGAAGCACGCCTATAGAAGTTTTAAGCTGTAATAAATCTCTACCATTTAAAGTAGAAATAGCAACTTTGCCTGTCAATCTTTCTAAATCATATATTTGATATAAGAACTCTTTTAATTCGCTTTTAATTAAAAACTCTTTATTTAGAAGTTCAATTAAATCATGTCTTCTTTTAATTTCTTTTTTATCCACTACAGGTCTTAATATAAACTCTCTTAAAAGTCTAGCACCCATAGCTGTTTTGGTTTTATCAAGAAGCCACAATAAGCTATATGTTCTATCTTTATTTCTTATAGTCTCAACAAGCTCCAAATTTCTTACACTTTCTTTATTTAAAGATAAATAATCTTTAGAATCTACATATACTGGGCTTTGTAAATGTGCAAGCTCTTTTTTTTGATTAGAACACACATAAGAAATAAGTTTGAGAGTATTATCTTCTAGTTTAGTATCCGCTAAATTA
Source organism: uncultured Eubacteriales bacterium (assembly GCA_900321795.1). Lineage (GTDB taxonomy): Bacteria > Bacillota_I > Bacilli_A > RF39 > UBA660 > RUG727. The sequence continues at coordinate 595 of ONXO01000079.1, read as the reverse complement.
CTTACTTTACTTCTAAGCATCCCCTTTATATCAACGTCATATATAGATACAAACACATTATAATTCTTATTTAAAGTATTTAGTATATTTTTATCAAAATCACTACTTACAACCACTTCATTTATGCTAATATTTACTATTTCGTTAATTAAGTTTTCTTCTGAGTGAGAGATAAAACTAGCAAACATCTTTCCACTTAATAAATCTAAATAACTTAAAGCATATATATGATTATAATCTGTTATACTAGCTATAAAATTATAGTTTTTTTCGTCTAATGATTCACTATTAGTTCTAGTTCCTTTACTTACCACTTCAATTACTTCTCTTTTAACAATTCCTTTAGCTTGTTTAGGATCTTCCATCTGCTCACATATTGCCACCTTATAGCCTTTGTCAAGTAGCTTATCTAAATAGACATTTACAGCATGATGAGGCACTCCGCACATAGGCACTCTTTCAGCTAAACCTGCATTTTTACCTGTTAAGGTAAGTTCTAGCTCATGAGAAGCTAAAATAGCATCATCAAAAAATAATTCATAAAAGTCACCAAGCCTATAAAAAAGAATAACGCCTTCATACTCTTTTTTAGTTT
>ONXO01000077.1 GCA_900321795.1 uncultured Eubacteriales bacterium | reverse complement strand
TAATGCTAAAAAAATATTTAACATATAGTGTAGCAAATGCTGCACTTTTGACAAAGAGTATAGTACTTTGGTATAATTAATTACATGAGGAGAGTAATTTTATGAGAAAATACAAACCTAAGAAATGGTTTATTTATGCTAGATTAGTTTTAACATTTCTAATAATATTTACTTTTGGAAAAGGAACTAATGTGGTATATAATAAAGTAACTACAGATAATAATCATGAAACTAAGATGCTTTCTCAAGCTATAATAATTGATAATAAAGAAGAGATTTATATAGAAGAAAATCCTGCTCTTACAAAATATATAAGTTTACCAGAGAAAGGATTTGAAGTTACTTTAGATAATAAAAAGTATGATATGAGTGATGAAGATTATAATCTTTTAGTTTCTGTTGTTGCTGCAGAAGCTGCTAATAGTATAGATGATACATTAGCTGTTATGAGTGTTATTTTAAATAGAGCTGATAAGTATAATATGACACCTGTAGAAGTAGTTACGGCATCTGGCCAGTTTGCTGGATATTTTAATGATCACTACTGGAATTATTTAAACTATGATGGTACACTTAAGGATGTTAAGAAAGTATCTTTAGTTTTAGAACCTATTAATGATGCTTTAAATGGAGTAAGGAATACCAAATATTTGAGTTTTAGATCTTGGGGTACTACAAGTTATAGCGATAACTATATTGTAGAAAAAGGCAATAGGTATAATTAATGGAAAACTTTAATTTTAAGAAAAGCCTAGGGCAGAACTTTTTAGTAGATGATAATATTAAAAGGAAGATAGTAGATGCTTCTGATATTACAGAGGATTCTATTATCATTGAAGTTGGACCAGGGAGCGGAGCAATTACTAAATTATTAGTTAAAAAGAATGTACCTGTTATTGCTTTTGAAATAGATACTAGACTTAAGGAAGAATTAAGTAAAATAGATAGTGATAATTTGACTGTTATTTATGAAGATTTTTTAAAGGTTAATTTAAATAATGTTTTAAAGAATTATAATTATAAAAAGATTCATTTAATTGCTAATTTACCTTATTATATAACCACGCCTATTATTACTAAAGTGATGGAAGAAACTGATATTGATGAAATGATTATTATGGTTCAAAAGGAAGTTGGAGATAGATTTAAGGCTAAACCAAATACTAAAGAATATAATAGTTTATCAGTGTTTTTACAATATTACTTTGATATAAGTAGCGTATGCTTAGTTAGTAAAAACTGCTTTGTTCCAAAGCCTAAAGTAGATAGTATTGTAGTAAGGTTTGAAAGAAGAAAAGATAGGTTAAATGTCAATAATGAAGAGGTATTCTTTAAGTTAGTTAGAGATGCTTTTAAACAGAAGAGAAAGAACCTTAGGAATAATTTAAAGGCCTATGATTTAGTTAAGATAGAAGATGCTTTAGGCAAACTAGGTAAAGACTTAACTTATAGGGCTGAACAATTAACTATAGATGATTTTGTATTTATATCAAACTCTTTGAAATAAAGAGTTTTTTCTTTTAATGAAAGCAAGATTAATGTATAATAGTCTAGGAGATGATTAAGGTGAGTGATATTGAAATAGCTAGAAGTATTAAGTTGGATAAAATAGTTGATGTTGCTAATAGACTTGATATTGATGAAGAAGATCTTTTACTTTACGGAAAGTATAAAGCAAAGATTGGAGATAGTGTTTATGATAGATTAAAAAATAAGAAAAATGGTAAATTAATCTTAGTGACTGCTATTAATCCTACACCACTCGGAGAAGGAAAGACTACTATGTCTATAGCTATTGCTGATGGCTTAAGACAAATAGGGAAGAAGTCTATACTTACTTTAAGAGAGCCTTCTTTAGGGCCTGTGTTTGGTATTAAAGGTGGTGCTACTGGAGGAGGATATTCTCAGGTTGCACCTATGGAAGATATTAACCTTCATTTTACTGGAGACATGCATGCGATTACATCTGCTAATAACTTACTTTCTGCTATGATAGATAATCATATTTATTTTGGTAATGAACTAGGGATAGACAGAGTTATTCACAAGAGATGTGTTGATTTAAATGATAGGCAGCTAAGAAGTGTTGAAACTGGTTTAAGTGGCGAAAAGAAAATTGTTCCTAGGATGGATGGATTTGATATAAGTGTTGCTTCAGAGGTTATGGCTATTTTGTGTTTGGCTGAAAATGAAGAAGATTTAGAGAGAAGACTTGGTAACATTATTATTGGATTTAATAAGGATAATGAGCCTATTTGTGCAAGAGATTTGAAAGCAGAAGGAGCTATGACAGTTCTACTTAAAGATGCGATTAAGCCTAATTTAGTTCAGACACTTGAGCACACACCTGCAATTATTCATGGAGGTCCTTTTGCAAATATAGCGCATGGATGTAATAGTATAAGAGCTACTCGTCTTGCACTTAAGCTTGCTGATTATACAGTTACTGAAGCTGGTTTTGGCGCCGATTTAGGTGCTGAGAAGTTTTTGGATATTAAGTGTGATAGAATGGGTGTTCATCCAGATGCAGTAGTGCTTGTAGCTACTTTAAAGGCATTAAAATATCACGGTGGTTTAGAAAAAGAAAGAGTGTTTGAAGAGAATTTTGAGTGTTTGAAAAAAGGTCTTGATAACTTATATCATCATTATAATAATTTAAAAAACAATTATGGTTTAAATGTTATAGTAGCAATAAACAGGTATGAAAACGATAGCACTAATGAGATTAAATATTTAGAAGATGCATTAAAGAAACGAGATATACCACTTAGTTTAGTTGAAGGATGGGCTAAAGGTGGAAAAGGTGCAATTGATATTGCTAATAAGCTTGTAGCTATTACTGAAAATAAAGTAAACTTTAGAAGAGCATATGATAATAATATGTCTATTAAAGAGAAGATTGAATCTGTTGCTAAAAAGGTGTATGGAGCAAGATGTGTTAAGTATGCGGAAGATGCTAATAAACATATAGCAATGATAGAAAACTTAGCTAAAGGTATGCCTATATGTATTGCTAAAACTCAGTATTCTCTTTCTGATGACGAAAAGAATCTTCTTTGTGCTGAAGAGTTTGATATTACAGTTAGAGATGTATATATTAAAAATGGAGCTGGTTTTGTAGTTGTGATAACTGGCAAAATAATGACTATGCCAGGTCTTCCAAAAATACCAGCTGCTGAAAATATTAAAATACTTAAAGACGGAAATATAACCGGAATATTCTAAATTAAAGGCTAGTTAATCTTAGTGATTACTAGCTTATTTTTGTAGTTGTTTATTAGTTCCTTTATGAATATTGATTCTTTACCTCTTTTTGTTAATAGATATACTTTGTTTTTAGTTCTTGTTAAAGCCACATAAAATAGTCTTCTTTCTTCACTATAAGGGTATGTACTTGCTATAGGTGAAATTAGTCTTAAGAGTTTTTCATCTTTTATTTTGCTTGGGAAACCTAGTTCATTATCTATCATATTTAATACTATAACATTTTCACTTTCTAGTCCTTTAGATTTATGTGCAGTTAGATATGTTATGTCTTTATTCTTATAAATTAGTTTATTTTCATTAAGTTTCAAGTTCTTGTTTAGGTATCTTTTAATGTCATTGTTGTTTCTACTTAATACCATTATTTCATTAGAATCTATTTTGCTAATGACCTGTTCTAAAACAGTTTCTTCATTTTTGTAGTAGATTATTTCTATAGGTTTATCTAAATGTTTAGAAGAAGATAAGTTTTTAGTTATTTGTTCTTTGTTTTTCATTATAAATGATCCTGCAACTTTTATTAGTTCATTAGAGTTTCTATATGTGTTTTGTATTTTAAGTATTTTAGCATCATTAAATAAATTTTTAAAGTTTATGAAAAGATTTAAATCACATCCTGTAAATTTATAAATTGATTGAAAATCATCACCGACTACTAATAAAGAAGCATCTGTTTTATCAAGTATGCTTTCTATAAGATTAAATCTTACTGGAGAAGTATCTTGAAACTCATCTATTATTATATACTTAAAATTGTTGATAACTCCATGGTTATCAACATGTTCTTTTGCAAGAGTCAACATATCATCAAAGTCTATTTCATTGCTTTCTTTCAAATGTTTTTGATATTTAATATATACATTAAGAATAATAATTAGTAGTTCTTTTTCTTTTTTGTAATTAATAATATTTGATATTCTCTTTATTTGTTTATGAAAGCTTATAAAGTCTTTCAGTTTTAAATCATTAGCTTTAAATAAGTGTATAAACCTAGATATTAAGTTTTTAAGACCTTTGATTTCTTTATCTTTTTTTAAATATTCACTAATATTTTTAACTTTAAGATATTTAAAGATGATATTCTTTTTTGATGTCATTACTTCTTTGAAGAATTCATCTATAATTAAGTCTAATGTTTCTTCTATGGCTATTTCATAGTTTTTTTCTTTAAGTATTTCTAATGCTAGTTTGTGAAAGGTATACACAGCTATATTCAGGTTTAGTGTTTTCTTTATCTTGTTTTTTAGACTTTCGGAAGCTGCTTTAGTAAAAGATATACAAAGTATTTTGTTTTCTTTTATCTTTTGATTATTTACTAAATGGTTTATCTTTCCTAATATTGTTAATGTTTTACCACTTCCTGCACCTGCTACTACTAGGGTGTGTTTACTTTCATCTATTACTACTTTAGTTTGTTCTTCATCTAATATATAGTTTCCTATATTCATATATCACCATCCTTAAGTTATTATTATAATTAATTATTTTAAAAACTCAATAAAATTTTAATATATTACTATTTTAATAAAATTATGGCGTGTTTAAGGAAAACATTGTATAATATATATAGTTATAAAGGAGAAAAATAATTATGATTAATAAGATACAACTTGCATTTCATTTATTTTTTATATTAGTTAATATTGTTATTAAATCTATTTTTAAGAAAAATAAAGTTTTCTTATTAGGTGTTCCTCTTCATGGAAATTTAGGTGATCAAGCTATATTAATTGCCGAAGAAGAGTTTTTAAAAGAAAACTATCCTAAATATAATGTTATTTATGTTCCTTCAATTATTGTTTCTAGGTTAAGTAAATTGTTAAAAATTTTAATCAATGAAAATGAGCTTATCCTTTTACATGGTGGTGGGTATTTAGGAAATCTATGGATTAATGAGGAAAAAATGTTTAGGGAATGTTTAATATCTTTTCCTAATAATAGAATTATTGTTTTTCCACAGACAATATTTTTTACTGATGATGAAGAAGGTAAAAATGAATATACAATATCTAAAAATATATATGAATCTCATAAGCATTTAACTATTTTTGTTAGAGAAGAATATTCTTATAATTATATGAAAAGTAAATTTAATTGTGAAGTTTGTCTAGTTCCTGATATTGTGTTATACTTAACACCTAATAATTTGTTTGAAAAAGAAGATAAGATTTTGTTGTGTCTTAGAAGTGATAGGGAAAAAACTCTCGATTTTAACATTTTAGAAAATTGTCTAACAAACGATAAAGCTATTATTGAGAGGACTGACACTGTAATTGAAAGACAGTTATATAGTTTTAAACAAAAAAAACATGAAATTAATAAAAAATTAGAGCAATTTGGAAGTTCTAAGTTAGTTATTACTGATAGACTTCATGGTATGGTTTTTGCATATTTAACCGGTGTTCCTTGTATTGTTATAAATAGTATGAGCTATAAAGTTAAAGGGGTTTATGAATGGTTAAAAAGTGATAAGAAAATCATTTTTGTTAAAGATAAAGATGTATTAAATGATGCAGTTAAAAGTATTTTGAGTTTTAAAGATGAAGTTTATCAAATTAACTTTAAAAAAGATTTTAAGCCACTAGTAAATAAAATAGATGAATATTTGAAAATGTAAATTTTAAGGAGACTATTATGAATGAAACTAGGACAAAAAAAGTAAGTAGGAACATAATTTTTGCAACTATTTTTCAATTAACAAAAGCTGTTCTGCTATTTATTAGTAGGGTAATTTTTGCAAAGATTTTAGGTCCTCAATATCTAGGTATTAATGGATTATTTAGTAATGTTTTAACGGTTTTATCATTAGCTGATTTAGGAATCAATTCGGCTTTAATGTATTCTTTGTATAAACCTTTAGCTAACGATAATAAAGAAGAAATATCTGCTTATATGAATTTTTTTAAGAAAATGTATAACCTAATTGCTTTAGTAGTTTTTCTATTAGGGATAATGCTTATACCATTTTTAAAATATATTATTAATTTACCCAATGATGTACCGCATATTTATATTTATTATATTATATTATTATTAAATTCAGTTATTTCATACTTGTTTATTTATAAAACTACATTATTAGCAGCTGATCAGAAACAATATATACTCAATAAATATGATACTATTTTTCAAGTAATTCTATTTGTTTTACAAATTTTAGTATTAGTTTTAACTAAGAGTTTCGCATTGTATCTTTCTTTAAATATATTATGTACTTTTACCGGAAACTTATTTAAAGTCAGAGCAGCAAATAAGGTTTATCCTTATTTAAAGGATAATAAAAGTATAGATATCAATAAAGCTTCTAAAAAAGATATTTTTTCTAATATAAAGTCTATGTTTATATATAAAATTGGAGGTATTATACAATCTAATACTGATAGTATTTTAATTTCTATTTTCGTTGGAACTATAACTGTTGGATATTATTCTAATTATAGTTTGATAGTCATGGAAATTGTAGCTTTTATAACGCTTATGTTCACATCATTAAAAGCAAGTGTTGGGAATTATAACATCACAAATAATAGTGAAAATCAGTATAGAATATTTAATATGCTTGAAGTATATAACTTTTGGATTGTAGGCTTTTGTTCAGTTTGCTTGCTTACATTAACTCCAACTTTTATACAAATATTTTTTGGAAAAGATTATGCTCTAAGCCAATTATTCTTAATATTTTTAATATCTAATTTTTATACTTCAAATATTAGGCAAACATTATGGGTTTACAGAGAGACTAGTGGTATATTTAATAAAACTAAGTATGTTACTATGGTTACTGCTGTAATTAATATTCTATTATCAATTATTATGGGATATTATTTTGGTTTATCAGGAATAGTTCTTGCAACAGTTATCTCTAGAATGCTTTATGCTTGGTGGAAAGAGCCTTTAGTTATTTATAAAGATATTTTTCATAAAAGTGCAAATGAATACTTCATTAAGTATATTGTTAGAATTATAATAATAGCATTTATTTATATTTTGATAGAGTTAATCTTTAAGTTTATAAACATTAATAATATGATATTACTTTTAATAATTAAAGCAGTTGTATCAGTTATAATAATAGCATTAGTATTCTTTATTGTTTATAGAAAAAATGAAGCATTTAGTTTTATTACTGATAAGTTAAAAGGTGAGTTACATGGAAAAAGAAATTAAAATTACTTTTACAGGGGATGCATTTTTAGGAAATAATATTGTTAATAAGTTTCTTTCTAATAATTATAGTTTTGATTTGGCATATAGGAGTATTAAAAATATTTTTAACGAATCTGATTATGTTGTTTGTAATTTAGAAACGCCTTTAAGTATAGATAACAATGACTATGATAAAGGAAAATATGTTTTTTGTTCACCTCTTGATTTTGCTAAAAGTTTAAAAAATGCTGGAGTAGATTGCTTTACTTTGGCTAATAATCATTGCTTAGATAATGGCACTTTAGGAATAAAAAAAACAATTGAATGTTTAAAAGAGATTAAAGCTGATTATACAGGATTACAGTTAGATGAGAATGATAAATATTTAATTAAAGAAATAGACGGATTAAAAATAGGTATTTATTCATGTACTTATGGCACTAATGCGTTTAATAATGGCATTTATTTAAGTGATAAAGAAAAAAATATGGTGAATTTGTTACAAGAGCAAGAATTAAATAATAAAGCTTTAAGGTATATTTATAAGTCAAATTTTATTGTTTTTAAAGCAATTAGAAAAATATTTAAGAAGCTAAAAATGTTTCAGTTTAATCGAGAAGTTTATGATAGATTTGAAAGTAATAGCAAGATTATAAAAAGGGTAAAACAAGATATAGATTTTTTAAATAATAATTGTGATTTTGTATTTGTTTGTATGCATGATGGTAGTCAAAATAATATCATTCCTTCTAAGAGATTTATTAAAAATGCTTCTATGTTTTCTAGTCTTAAAGTTAATGCAATAATTGGAAATCATGAGCATGTAATTCAAAAAATAGATAAAATTAACAAGACAACTACTGCTTATTGTCTAGGAAATTTTACTTCACCACAAGGTGTAACTGAAGAACCTTTTGATAAAAAGTGCGAATATTCTATTTTATTTAATATATATATTGATGTTGAAACTAAAACTATTAGTAAATATAGTTTTAATATTTTAAAGCAAACACTTAAGAAAAATGATAAAATGGAATATATAGATGTTGATTTGCTCTATAACATTTATAATGAGGAAGTTAGTGAGAAAGTGAAAAACGAAATATTAAATGTTAATAAATATTTTGTTAAAATAATTACAGGTAAAAATATTAAAGAAATAAAAGCAGAATATTATTTATGAGATGAGGAGATACTATGGATAATTTAATAATTAAGGAAATAAAGAAAGATAACAATAAAGCTATTATTACTTATGAAAAGAATGGTAAATGGAATGATTGTTTAAATGGCAATGAATTTTTTTGTTCATATGACTGTAATATTGATGATGTTCCTGATTCTATATTGATTATTCCTTTTTTGTGTAATGTTTTACCAATTTCATGGGTTTTAAATCTTTCTATTTCAGTAAACATGATTGAAAAAGTATTTAATGATTCGATTCCTGAGATTATAAAAGGATATAAGCAAATGTATCCTGAAGTTGATTTTAAAAGTAAGTTAAAATACAATAATGTAGAAGACCTAAATGAAACTAGAATAGAGAAATCTTCTGTTTTGTTCTCAGGAGGTGTAGATGCAACTTGTACTTTATTTAGACATTTGGATGAAAGACCTGATATTATTACAGTGTTTGGTTCAGACATTAAGTTAGATGATGAAAATGGTATTAAATGCGTAGATGGTTTAAATAGAAAAACGGCTAAAGATTTAAATATTAATTATACAAATATTTATTCTAATTTCAGAGATATTATGAATTATAAAACATTGACTGATTATGTTAGGATGATAGGAAATTATGAATGGTGGCATGAGTTTCAACATGGAATTGGATTAATTGGCTTGGTAGCGCCTTTATCATATGTTAATGGTTACACAACAGTTTATATTGCATCTTCATATTGCGCCACTCAAAAAGGCGAATACAAATGTGCTTCAGATCCTTTAATTGATAATAAATTGAAATATGGTTTTACTGAAACTAATCACGATGGTTATGAATTAAATAGACAAGATAAAATTGAATTAATATGCAACTATAAAAAGAATAATAATATAGATAATGTTTTATTAAGAGTATGCTGGGAAAATACAGTGAATGGAAAAAATTGCTGTCATTGTGAGAAATGTTATAGAACTATGCTTGGATTAATGGTGGAAAAAGAAAATCCTAATGATTATTATTTTGTTTTTGATGATAAGTGCAGAAAAAGAATGATAAAGTTTTTGAAAAGAGAATTAAAATATAAAACAGGTAGCTATTTACAGCTTTATGTTCCAATTCAAGAAAAACTTAATAATATGTCATCTGTTCCTAATGATTTAAAATGGTTAAAAAATTATAATATCGGAGTAAAAACACCTGGATTATTATATTTTTACAAGAAAAAAATATATAAAAAGATTAATGATATATTAAAACAAATAAAAAAATAATTTATATTTCGATAGGAGGTAATTATGAGTCCACTTATATCAATTGTTACTCCATATTATAATGGAAAAAAACATATTGAAAGATTGCTTGAATCATTAGAAAATCAAACTT
>ONXO01000056.1 GCA_900321795.1 uncultured Eubacteriales bacterium | reverse complement strand
GGAATCTATATCGTTTAATAGGCTTGCCACACCTTTAACTGTTACAGTTACAACCGCATCATTAGCACTAGCGGCGGTAGCTTTAAATTTTTCATCTAGTCCTTCAGTTACTACAGTTATGTTTTCAAAATCCTTAGACGTTTCTTCTTCCATAGATACTGTTATAGTTACACTAGTATCTGAAATACTTCTAGCACCTGTAGGTTTATTTATTACCTTTTGATATACTTTAGTCTCACTTAAATTCGTTACATCAACTTCAACTTCAATAAAATTAATTTCATTTAATATTGCTTCATCAGCATAGATTGTTACATTATTAACTGTTGAAGATATACTTGAAATTGCAGATCCGCTTCTAACTTCACCGGTTGGTACCACTTTTAGAGGCACTGTCTTAGAAGGTGATGTGATAGTTACAGTCGCAGTAGTTACACTAGGAACTATTTCTATATCACTTACCTCTTTACCGTTTTGATCATAAGCAACTAATTTAACATTTTCTAGTGTATAAGTTCCTGATGTAGAAGCATTAAGAGAATTTACATCAACAATAGCTTTTACATTTGCTATTGAATCTATTTTTTCTTTATAACTCTTTATAATTACTTCATCTCTGTCTAATAATACATTGGTAACAACAAGTGTTTCATCAAGCTTATCTGTATTAATGACATCTACTTGTAATGTCCTAACTTCACTTATTTTTGGATAAATTACTATTGTTGCATTAGATGGACTTAAAGTATATTTTAAATTCTTAACAGGGTTATTATACTCTAAATTAACTTTATGAGTACCAGCTCCTAAATTGGATAAATCTATTGATACTCTGTGATCTCCTAATTGTTTTGCTAAATATAGTTCTCCAGTTTTACCTCTTAAACTTATCTCAGCTTTATCAGGAAGTCCTTCTATAACATATGCTTCTTCATTATATACAGCTGTTACATCAACATTGTTTAATACAACACTTCTAGTATCATGAAGTGCAAGTGTTTCATTATTTATTAATACAAAAGTTACAAAAGCTATTATTAATGAAACATATAAGAGAACTGTAGGTTTATTTAACACTTTATCAATTATACCTGTTTTAATTCCAAATTTTTCTCTAATTAAATAAACGACTTTGCTTATTGGTGTGATTAAGATTTTATCAAAGAAAGAATATATATTTTTTATTATTCTTACAGATAAATTATGCTTCTTTTCTTGTTTCATCACTTTCACCTTCTTCTGTTAGACTAAAAGTATTGTTTTCTGCATCATAAAATGTTTCTTTTTTAGGTTGTAAACTTTCTATAAGCATCATTCTTGCATCTTCTAGTGTTAAATTGTAGTTAAGCTCTCCATTCATAGCAATGCTTACTCTTCCTGTTTCTTCACTTACAAGTATAGTCACAGCATCTGTTATTTCAGCTAATCCTAAAGCAGCTCTGTGTCTAGTTCCTAGTCTTTTTGATATTGTTGTGTTCATACTTGTAGGAAGTACACTACCAGCACATGTTATTCTATCCCCTTCAATAATTACAGCACCATCATGTAATGGATTATTAGGGAAGAATATACTTATTAATAATTCACTTGAAATATCTGCATAAAGCTTAGTAGCTGGTTCTATATATTGACTAAGCGAATAATCTCGTTCAATTACCATTAGTGCGCCTATTCGATTTTTCTTTAAATATTCGACAGCTTGCATTATTTCATAGACTACTCTTTCTCTTTCGTCTACTGTCAAAACTTTATGCCTTCCTAAAAGCTGACTTCTTCCTAATGATTCTAACACATTTCGTATTTCAGGTTGAAAAATTACAATTAATGCTAGTGGAGCATAAGAAATTACATATTCCATGATTACTCCAACAGTATATAGATTTAACCAATTACTTAATAGTTTTAATACGATCAAAACGATGATACCTTTAAAGATTAACACCATTTTGATATTGTTCTTTAAATTTTTTAAAAGGAAATATATCATATACCAAACCATACATATATCGATGATTTTAGTAACTATATTCCAAATTGATGATAGTGTCATTTCTACTCTCCTATTCTATTCTGGCTTTTTCAATTCAACTGGTTCTGCTTTTTTATTTTGTGTTTCAATACTTGGTATTTCGTTAGTAACTATACCAGCATTTTTGTTTACAGTTTCACCAATTTTAGCATTTCCGACTTCTGGTATACTTAAAGTGAATTCTTCTTCCTCAGTCTTCTTTTCTTTTTCTACTTTTTTCTTGTCAGACTTAGTTGAATCTACTATATATCCTATTAGTGCTAGTATTAATAATACTGCTACAAATACGAAATAAATATAATTTGTTTTTAAAAATTCGATTAATGCTTCCATTTTTTTATTTCCTCCTTATTCTTCTTTTTTTGTCGTAGTCGTTGTAGTGCTTTCTTCTTCTGGTTTTGCTTTTATGACTAAATTCTGATTCTTTGGTTGCAATTCTATAGCGGTTAATCCATCATTGACTACTAAATCAGTACCATCTAATAATTTATATATCGTTTTACTTTCTCTAGAAGTTTTTTGCCAAGTTATTGGGATGGCTTTACCTTCTGTAATCAAATATCCTTTGCCTTCACCTGTCGTTGTTGCATTTAGTCTTCCTTTTTTATCTCCTGCTATCTCTGAATATGGTATTTGATATGTAATTATATTTTTGTATGTAAGGTCGCATGTATCGTTATAATCTTCCATTACAACTTTGTTTTGCATCTTTTTATAAGTTTTTGTCTTTTCATCATAATCGTACTTAGCTGTATAATATGCAGAATATTTGATTTCGATGTGATCGGCATTTTGAACATCTTCAACTTTACTATAATCTACAGATTCTGGTTTATAATTTAATAAAACACTTGTATCTGTTGTGGTGCGATATTTAAATTTTTCGCTTGCCTTATTTATGCTCTCCATCGTTATATAACCAGTATGTTCTAGACTAACTTTTTGTGAACGAAGTTCTTTATCTCTTAGGAAATATGAACCTTCGTAATATAATCCATTGATATTGTTAATTTTTAATTTCTTAATGTCACTTTCTGCATAAGGGCTCCAACCCCAATGGGTATAAATTGCATCGTTTTCTAGTACATAATCTATATAATAATGTCTAGCACTTCTAATGCTCATTATTTTGGTATCTTCTCTAGCATCTTTGAAAAGTGCCATTTCCCTTGTTATACCGCCTTCGACAAGTAAGGAATATACCATATATGCATCACAAATACCTGCTTGATATTTCCATGCTGCCCCTACGTTGTTTATCATCACCGCAATTGGTCTAGAATTCGAATC
>ONXO01000041.1 GCA_900321795.1 uncultured Eubacteriales bacterium | reverse complement strand
TTCTAGCCATGCCTTATCACCTTTATTCTACAAATTCTTGTTCTATTATAAGTTCAACATTGTATTTTTCTTTAATTATTTTTTGTACTTTTATTATTAACTCTTTTACATCTTTTCCACTAGCCCTACCTTTATTAATTATAAAATTAGCGTGTTTAGTACTTACTTCAGCACCATTTATATTTATTCCTTTTAATCCAGCCTCTTCTATTAATCTTCCAGCAAAATCACCATCTGGATTTCTAAATACCGAACCTGCTGAAGGATACTCTAAAGGTTGCGTTCGAAGTCTTCTTTTCTTACGATCTTTAATAAGCTCTAGTATTTCCTCTTCATTGCCTTTTTCAAGTTTCAAAGTAGCTCCTAAACATATATAATTACTTTTTTTTAATATACTATTCCGGTAACTAAAATCCATGTCTTTTAAAGATAGTTTTTTAACTTCTAAATTATCATCAAGTATTAATACACTTTCTACTACATCACTCATACTAGAATTATAAGCTCCGGCATTCATGTAAATAGCGCCGCCAATAGTCCCAGGGATACCAGAGGCAAACTCTAAACCAGAAAGCCCTTCTCTCGCGGTTTTCATAGCAAGTTTTATTAAACTATATCCCGCACCTACTAGGACTTTATTATCATTAATTTCTATTTTATTAAATTTATCTAATTTAATTAATACTCCATCATAATTATTAATAAATATTAAATTAGAACCATTACCAATCACCATAAATTTAATATTCTTTTCTTTTAAATACTTTATTAATGATTTTAATTTTTCTAAACTTTCTGGATAAACCACTTTATTTATTTTTCCAGAAAGCTTATAGGTTGTATAATCCGCTATTAAAGCATTTTCTACTACTTTACCATATTCCATCATTTTATTATCTCTTTTAATTTATTATAAATTAGTAATGCACTATCAGGAACTTTTAATTTTTTTAAATTTTCTTTCATTTTATGAAGACGAATATCATCATTAATAACTTCATCTATTTTTTCTATTAAAACATCGCCTTTTAAATCTTTTTCTTCTATCATAATAGCCGCTTCATTTTTAATTAGATCAGAAGCGTTTATATATTGATGATTATTAGCGACAAATGGTGATGGTATTAAAATAGTTGGAACATCTAGTGCAATAATCTCACTTAAAGTAGAAGCTCCTGCTCTTGATACAAATAAATCTGTTCTTTTCATTATTTTAGTTAAACCCTCATAGAAAGGTAAAACCTTAACATTATCTGGTATTTTATTTTTTATAAATTCATCATAATTACCCTTACCAGTAATGATTATAACCTCATAATCTTTATCCTTAAATTTATCCATTATACTAATTAGATATCTATTTACTGAAGCTGATCCTAAAGACCCCATCGCCATTAATACTAATTTTTTATTAGCAGATAATCCTAGTTCAGTCTTACTTACAGCATGCACGTTTACTGCATTTTCCCCGCAAGGATTGCCAGATAAAAATGTCTTTTCTTTTGGTAAATATTTCATTGAAGAAGCAAAAGACACTCCAATTAAATCACAATATTTAGCTAAATATCTATTACTCTTTCCTGGAATAGAATTTTGTTCATGAATAAACGTTTTATAACCTAACTTTTTAGCACTTACTATAACAGGTACAGTCACGTACCCACCCACTCCAATAACAATATCCGGATCAAATTCTTTTATTAGTTTTTTGCACTCTTTAAAACTTCTAAATATACAAGCTACTGTTTTAAAGTTTTTAAGTAAATGTCTTTTATTAAAACCATACATTTCAATAGACTTAAAAGGAATACCTCTTTCTGGCACAATATCCTTTTCCATTCTATTATGAGTTCCGATATATAAAAACTCACTATTTGGTTCTTTTTCTTTTATTTTATCAATTATAGCTAAAGCTGGATAAATATGACCGCCCGTTCCTCCAGCACTTACGACTACTCTCATGTAATCACATCCTTATAGTAATTATACCATAATTATATTCATGTATAAAGATATTTAGTAATTTGCTTTACACTTAAAAACGTAAGTATAGATTTACTTACGTTTAATTTAGATTTTAGATATTAGGATTTACAAACTAGCAAGTAGCAAACAACTTATAGATTTCCCAACCACCATATTAAGAAATGGTACAAAATGCACCAGTGCCTGGATAAATATGACATTCGCCAGATGCATAAACACCAGCCACAACATAACCTCCATCATTCGCTTCGCCATAAGGCCCTGACTCCCATTCTTTATGTAATGTTTCACTACAGAATATTGAAGAATCATCTATATTACAAAATGATTCAGTAAATGCATTTTGTAATACTGATTTGTTTACATTAAATACTGGTTTATCTGTGGCGGAATATTCATTTATTTCACCTTTCATACAATGTTCTGCATTGTTATATACAAAACATACATACGAATTTGTTATTATATCATCTACTACATCATGTTTTAAATAATATGTTTTATTTAATGTAGAGGCATCGGTTGTATATTCTCCCGCCCCTCCAAATTTTCCTGTTTTTTGTTGACAATTCCAACCTTCCGGCGCATTATTTGCAACTTTATCTGCATTACATTCTTCTTCAGTTTCATATGGTCCTAATGGAGCATCTTGATTTCCATCTGTTATTACATATTTTGTTCCACTTACTGATACTATTGAATCTCCGTTATGTGTAACATTTGCATTATTTCTATAAATAGTTCCTGTAAATTTTGGCTCAGTAACTACCATTCCCCCTGTCCCATCATCTTGCTGGGCATTTATTTCTACTGATATAGTCTGTGTTTCTGTTCCTGTAAATTTTTCTATATC
>ONXO01000075.1 GCA_900321795.1 uncultured Eubacteriales bacterium | reverse complement strand
ATTATTATTTTTCTTTTTATTTTTACGCATTTTGTATTTGTTTACGCATTTTGTATTTGGCTCATTACTTCTGAAGCAAAATCATCGCTTCTCTTTTCCATACCTTCTCCAACTTCAAATCTAACCATTCTAGTTACATTCATATTGTTTTTATCAAGGTATGCTTTTACAGTTAAATCACCATCTTTTACAAATGCTTGCTCGTTTAGGCAAATGTCTTCAAAGAACTTATCAAGTCTTCCTGCTATTATTTTATCAATAAATTCAGGCTTTTTACCTTCTGTTAATGCTTGCTCAGTTAAAACACTCTTTTCATGCTCTACTTCTTCTGCTTTAACGTCTTCTCTATTTACATATTTAGGTCTCATAGCAGCTGATTGCATAGCTACGTCTTTAGCAACTGTTTCATCACTTCCAGTACATACTACTAAAGAAGCAATTTTTCCACCCATATGAAGATAAGAACCAAATACTTCATTGTCAGCTTTTTCTACTATTTCGAATCTTCTTAAAGATAATTTTTCTCCGATTGTGGCTGTTTCATTAACGATTAAATCATTAATAGTGCCTTCGCTTGTTTCTAAAGCTAATGCTTCTTCAACAGTATTAACGCTACTATTTAGTATTGTTTTTCCAATAGTATCTACCATAGAAACGAACTCAGCATTTTTAGCAACAAAGTCTGTTTCGGCATTTACTTCAACTACTACCGCTTTATTTCCATCTACATAGATATTTGCTAAACCTTCAGCAGCAATTCTATCTGCTTTTTTAGCAGCTTTACTAATACCTTTTTCTCTTAAATAGTCAATAGCCTTGTCGATATCACCATTGCTTTCAGAAAGTGCTTTTTTACAATCA
The DNA here is from genome assembly GCA_900321795.1 of uncultured Eubacteriales bacterium. Classification (GTDB taxonomy): domain Bacteria; phylum Bacillota_I; class Bacilli_A; order RF39; family UBA660; genus RUG727. Next base: position 10,510 of record ONXO01000075.1, on the reverse strand, counting down.
AGCATTCCTGCGCCAGTCATATCTCTAAGTCTTTTAACATCACTTGCTTTTATATCCATTTTTATTTCTCCTTTTTATTTATTTTCTTAAAGCTTCAACTAATTCATCTTTTTTCATTGCTGAATAACCTTTAACACCAGCTTCTTTTGCAAGTGCTTTTAAATCAGCAAGTTTCATATCTTCTAATGCAGTTTCTTCTTTTACTTCTTCAGTTTCAACTTCTTTTTCAATAACTTTAATTTCTTCTTTTTTAACTTCCTTTTTAATATGTGATACTTCTTCTTCAGAAACATAGTCATCAAGTGGAAGGCCATTTCCTTCACATACTGCATTAGCTAAAACTCCAAGTACTACTTTAACTGCTCTTACAGCATCATCATTTCCTGGAATAACATAATCTACATTATCTGGATCACTATTTGTATCAACAAGTCCAAATACTGGAATGTTTAATCTTTTAGCTTCTCTTATTGCATTGTATTCAATTCTTGGATCTACTACTACAACTGCTTGTGGAAGTTTTTCCATACCTCTTATACCACATAATATTTTGTTAAGCTTGTCATATTCTTTTTGAAGTTTAGATACTTCTTTCTTAGGAAGTAATTCAAATTTACCTTCTTCTTTCATTTTTTCTATTTCAGAAAGTCTATTGATTCTTTCTCTAATGGTTTTGAAGTTAGTTAAAGTACCACCAAGCCATCTTTCAGTAACGTAGAAGCCATTACATCTATTTGCTTCTTCGATGCTAACTTCTTGTGCTTGTTTCTTTGTACCAACAAATAATACTTTACCTCCATCTTTGCAAGCTTCATACATTGCTTTGTATGCTTCTTCAAGCTTCTCCACTGTTTTATCTAGATCGATAATGTAAATATCATCTCTAGCTGTAAAGATGTATTCCTTCATTTTAGGATTCCATCTTTTAGTTTGATGTCCAAAGTGAACACCAGCTTCTAATAAATAACTCTTTGACACTACTGCCATATTCTATCATCCCTTTCGTTTACATACTTCCCAGTGGTTCTAAATACCTGCACCATTTTGGCACTAGCAGATAAAATCCCCACTGGTGTTTATTTAAAAAGCCAATATGTATTTTACCACACTATTTTATTAGTTGCAAGTAATAATTAAATTGCCATCTTTTATGCTGTTAACATTTAAGTCACTTTTACTATAACCATTAGAATTTGATATTAATGAATAGTTATAATTATTATCAGATACAACCATTTCTGTAACAGTTCCATTACTATCAACTTTAATTTTATAGTAAATTTCACTATCTGTACTAACATCCAGTTTATTAGTTCCATTATAGCAAAATTCATTATCAAAATTATTCATTGATGCATTATAAATATATGTAGTAGTAGCACTTTCAAATACTGTAGTAACTTTTTCTAAAAATATATTCTTTTTAGCGTTTGTAAAACTACTTGTAATATTAGGAATAATTAAAAGCATCAAAAGTGCTACAACTGTTATAACCGCTATTACTTCAACTAATGTAAAACCATTTCTATTTTTCATAGTTAGTCTCCTTTTATATTTTGAATTCATCAAAGAAGTCACTCATTGTTAAAGTTTCAAATGTTTCTTTCTTTTCTGTTTTTTTCTTTTCTACTTTAGGTTTAACTTCCTCTTTATCTTTTACTTCTTCAACCTTGATATCTAACTCTTCTTGTTTTGTAGCTACTTCTTTGGGTTCGTTTAATGATAATATAGAGCTTTCATCAATCACTTTAAGTCTAGCTTCTTTAAATGCATCGTTAATTGTAGTCTTGCCACTAGAACTTCCAACTGATAGTTTATCCATTATATTAATGTCACTACTTTTTATTAGTTTAGTTTCTTCATCAATTAGTCCATAATTCGTTTTAGAGCTTCCTAAATATGTTTTAATTATGTTATATGTTTTAGATTTAGGGCTCTTTATTACATTATCGCCTTTTAAAGCACGTTTAGAGTAGTCTATCTCTTCTAGTTTAACACGTTTGTATGTATTTTTATCAGTAAATACAGTTATGTATTCATGAGTTTCATTCGTTATAAATCCACTTATTACTTCATCAGCATCTTTTAGCTTAATGCCTTTTACACCAGATGTTTTACATCCCACTACCGGAATCTCTTCTTTGCTAAACTTAAGAGCAAAACCATCTTTAGTTACGATGTAAACGTCACCTTCATTCATAGAAGCTGATACTACTTCGTCTAGTCCTTTAAGTTTGAATATACACATAGGACGAGAATATCTATTTACTGGTAAGTTATTAAGTTCAGTTTGTTTAACTAATCCTTCTTTAGTAAATAGTGTTATAGTTCTGTTATCAAATGATTTTATTCCGAAAGAGGCTACTATGTTCTCACCTTCAGAAAGAGGTATATAACTACTTATGTGTTTTCCTATTTCCTTATACTTAACTTCAGTTATATCTCTAACTGGTAAGTAGCAATAATTGCCTTGATTAGTTATTAGAATAATTGTGTCTATATTATTTATTTTATAAAGTCCTATTAAATAGTCTTTTTCTTTTAATGCAAAGTCACTTTCATTATTTGAGTTATATGCTTTTATAGATAGTTTCTTTATATAACCAGATTTAGATACGCTTATTATATAGTCTTCTTTAGGTATCATAGAAAGTTCATCTATTTTTATTTCAGTTACCTCGTCTTGCACGATAGTTCTTCTTGGAGTAGCAAAGTCTTTTTTAACTCTTCTTAGTTCATCTTTCATTACGTTTTTAAGAACTTCTTCATCACTTAGTATACTATTTAAGTATTCTATCTGTTTCATTAAAGAGTCATATTCGTTTCTTAAGTCAGTAACATCTGTATTAGTAAGTTTATATAGCTGCATCATTACTATTGCTGTTGCTTGCTGTTCAGTAAAGTCATATTCTTTTACTAAATTTTCTATCGCATCTTGTTTATTTTTAGAAGCACGTATAGTTTTTATTACTTCATCTAAAATATCCATAGCTTTAATTAATCCTTCAACTATGTGAGCTCTTGCTTTAGAGTGTGCTAAATCAAATCTACTTCTATTTAGAACAACTTCTTTTTTATGATCAATAAATGCATCTAATATTTCAAGTATACCTATTGTCTTAGGTCTTTTATTAACTATTGCAACTACATTAAAATTATAGTTGATTTGTAATTCAGTATTTTTAAGTAAGTAATTAATTATAAGACTGGCATCAGCATCTTTTTTAACTTCTATTACTAATCTTGCTAGATTTACTGAGTCACTTTCATCAATTACATCTACTATTCCATCTATCTTTTTATCGTATTTTATGTCTTCTATTTTTTTCTTTAACTGTTCTTTTAATACTTCATATGGTATTTCTTTTATAAGTATGTATTTTTTTCCCTTTTCTTCTATTATTTCATAGTTAGCTCTTACTACTACTTTACCTCTTCCTGTGGTGTAAGCTTCTATTAGTCCTTCTCTTCCTTCTACAACTGCACCGGTAGGAAAGTCAGGTCCTTTTACTATTTCAAGTATTGTTTCTAATCTACAGTTTGGGCTATCTATTCTCTTTATTGTCGCATCTATCACTTCACCTAAGTTATGAGGAGGTATGTTGGTTGCATATCCAGCAGATATACCAGTTGATCCGTTTACAAGTAGTGCTGGGAAATGTGCTGGTAAAACAGTGGGCTCTAGATCTTCATCTGAATAATTAAGAGTCATTTTAACAGCATCTTTATTTATGTCTTCTAGCATTACATTTGATAGTTTAGATAGCCTAGCCTCTGTATAACGGCTTGCTGCCGGTCCGTCTCCATCAATTGAACCATTATTTCCGTGCATTTCAACAAGTGGCTCACGCATCTTCCATTTTTGTGAAAGTCTTACTAATGCTTCATAAATAGAAGAATCTCCATGAGGGTGATAATGTCCCATTATATCTCCTACTGCTTTAGCACTTTTTCTAAAAGGTTTATCATATGTATTATGGCTTTCCCACATAGACCAAAGTATTCTTCTTTGAACAGGCTTTAGACCATCTCTTACATCTGGCAGAGCTCTATCTTGTATTATTGCTTTTGAATACCTAGCAAACCTATCCCCCATTATTTCTTCTAGGGTAAACTCACTTATCTTTTCTAATATTTCTTCTGTTTCTTTCTTTCTACTCATAAGTTACCTCCTAAAATCATCTTCTAATGTAAAGTCTACATTTTCATTTATCCATTCTTTTCTAGGCTCGACTTTATCACCCATAAGAGTACTTACACGTTTTTCAGCGAGCATTGCATCTTCAATAGTTACTCTAATAAGGCTCCTATTTTTGGGATCCATTGTAGTTTCAAACAACTCTTCTGCATCCATCTCGCCTAGTCCTTTGAATCTATTTATTTTATATTGTCCTTTAATTAATTTTCTCTTTTCAGCTAGTTCTTCATCAGTTTGAATGTATTCTTTACTTTTACCTGTTTCCAAGCTATATAAAGGTGGATTAGCTACGTATATAAATCCTGCATCTATTAAAGGTCTCATAAATCTATAAAAGAAAGTTATTAAAAGTATTTGAATGTGTGCTCCATCATCATCGGCATCGGTCATTATTATTACTTTGCCATAGTTACTGTCTTCTGGGTTGCAGTCTGAACCTATTCCTGCGCCTATTGTTTGCATGATTAAATTTAATTCTTCATTACCATTTATATCATTAGTAGAAGCTTTTTCACAGTTTAATACTTTACCTCTTAAAGGAAGTATTGCCTGTGTTTCTCTGTTTCTTCCAGTTTTAGCACTTCCTCCTGCTGAGTCTCCTTCTACTAAGAATAACTCATTTTTCTTTGGATCTTTTCCGGCAGCTTTAGTAAGTTTACCATTTAATATCTTATCTTTACCTGATTTATTTTTACCATTTCTTACTTCTTCTCTAGCTTTTCTTGCTGCTTCCCTAGCAGTTTTACTCTTTAAGGCTTTATCCATTATCATATTGGCTACTGATTTATTTTCTTCTAAGTAATATGATAACTTTTCATATACTATACTTTCTACAACTGGTCTAGCCTGTGGTGTTCCTAGTTTTCCTTTAGTTTGACCTTCAAATTGAAGTAATGCTTCAGGAACATTAACACTTATAATTGCAGTTAAACCTTCTCTAGTATCTGCTCCTTCTAAAACGGTTTTGCCTTTTAATAAGTTATTATTTTTAGCATATTCATTAAATGCTTTAGTAAGCGCTGTCTTAAAACCAACTTCGTGAGAACCACCATCTATTGTTTTAACATTGTTTACGAAGCTTAATATATTTTCGTTATATGAATCAGTGTAGCACATAGCCACATGTACTTCTATTCCAGTTTTAGTTCCTTCCATATCTATAACTTTATGTAATGGTGTTTTGTTTTCATTCATATATTCTACAAATGATACAAGTCCATTTTCAAAATGAAAGCTAGAGTGTCTATCTTCATTTTCATCATTTATTTCTATTGTAAGATTGCTAATTAAGAATGCGCTTTCTCTCATTCTTTCTTCTATAGTGCTAAAACTAAACTTAGTCGTATCAAATATCTTTTCATCAGGCCAAAACTCAACAGTAGTACCTGTTTTTCTTGTCTGTCCGATTTTCTTTAAAGGAGTGTCTACTTTTCCACCATCTTTAAATGATATTTCATATAGACCGCCATCTCTTGCTATTGTTACAACCATTTTCTTAGAAAGAGCATTAACAACAGAAGCTCCAACGCCATGAAGCCCTCCGCTTACTTTGTATCCGCCTTCTTCAAATTTACCACCAGCATGTAGTACAGTATAGATTACTTCTGGAGTTGATTTACCACTTTCGTGTTTACCACAAGGCACTCCTCTGCCTTCATCTTCTACCCTTACACTTCCATTTTTAGTTAGTGTTACTTTGATAAGAGAACCATATCCATTTATAGCTTCATCAACTGCATTATCCACAATTTCCCATACTAAATGATGAAGTCCTCTTTTATCGGTACTTCCTATATACATACCTGGTCTTTTTCTAACAGCTTCTAAGCCTTCTAATATTTTTATCGATTTATCATCATATGCCACTTTCACCACTCCTGACTAATTTTAGACATACAAAAACGTCTTTATTTTCTAACATTACAAATTAATCTTATCATAAGTTTAAATTTTTTGCAAAAAAAAGCAAGACTTTTTCCATTTTTCTTGCAAATTAGTGGTTTATTTTACACAAGTGTTATAATTCATTTTAAAATTTGACAAAATAAGAAGGCTAGATTTCTCTAGCCTTCTCTTTAGACAAACGGAATTAAATTAGCAAAGTTTAATATATATACCATTGTTGTTCCTAGAAGAATGAAAGGCGCAAACGGAATTAATCCTTCATTATATTTTTCTCTTAATACTAATGTTGCTATAAGAGCTAAAACACTAGCTAAGAACAAGGCAACCAGTCCATTTATAACTCCTAGTGATAAACCAACTAAAAGCATTAATTTAACATCGCCTCCACCTAAACACTCTCTCTTAGCTATTTTATCTCCTATTAATTTAACAAGAAGCATTATGGTGAACATAACAACCATTCCAATTAAATATACTTCATATTCATTAAATTTTAGAAAATAAATATAAGTGCCTAAGATAATTGCCAATGAAATAAATAAAACCCTATCTGATACATAATAATATTTAAAATCGCTTACTGCTGTTACAGACAAAGCACTTATTAATGTAAGAGCTATTATTAGTTCCATGCTCCATCCAAAATATAGATAAGACATCATAAAAGTCCATCCTGTAAACATTTCAACATATAAATTACTTACATCTATTCTTTCATTACAATAAGCACATCTACCTTTCAATAGTACAAATGAAACTACTGGAATATTCATATACCATTTTAATTTCTTTTTGCAATGGTCGCAGTGACTGCCAGGTTTTAATATACTTATATTATTAGGAATTCTAAATCCTATGCATGCATAAAAGCTTCCTAAAACCAATCCTAATATTAACATTAATAAACTAAACCAAATTTTCATATTTTTACCTCTTTTCTAACTTTTTAATATTTCTCCACCAATACTGTACATTGGAAGTAGTAACGAAATCATGATTACTCCGACTATTGCAGCTAGGAATATCATCAATATAGGCTCTATTACCGTCTTTAATGTATTCGTAAGAGTTCTTTGTTCTCTTTGATAGTATTCGCTTACTTTTTCAAGCATCGTAGATAATTCACCAGTTTGTTCTCCTGTAGATATCATGTAATACGCAAGTTGCGGTACTACCCAGTTATTTTTAAATGAAGCACTTATTTTATCTCCTCTTAATAAATTAGATATAGTATCATACATAAGCATTTTATAAAATTCATTAGAAGTTATTTTACTTAAAATATCTATACTATCAGTAAGTAAAACATTATTTTTATTAAGTACTGCAAATGTTTTTGCAAATAAATTCATTTCATTATATATAACCATATTTCCTATAACTGGAAGATGCATATATAAATACTGCACTATTGTTCTGAAAGCTTTTACTTTCTTATATAGTAAAACTATTAAAAATAATATTGAAATAACAATAATAACTAAATAACTAAAATTATCTTTTAAGAAATCTCCCATATTTAATAGGAATAAAGTTATTCCAGTCATCTGAGCATTCATACTATCATATACCCTTTTAAATTGAGGTACTATATACATTACCATGAATGTAACTACTACTATAGTAAGAATTAAAATAATTGATGGGTAAGTAAGTGCTCCAATCATTTGCTTTCTTGTAATTTCTTTTTCATCGTAATATCTACTCATTTCATCAAGAGTTCCTTCAAGATCTCCTATAAGTTCAGCAGCTTTTATCATATTGATTAATAATCCTGGAAAAGCGTTATTTTGCTTTCTTAAAGCTTCCGAAAAACTTTCTCCCATTGATAGTTCATATATTATTGAATCATATATTTTTTTATATCTTCTACTATCTTGCTGAGATAGTATCTTAATTGCATCTACTAATGGTATACCAGCTTTTAGAAAAGTAGATAACTGTGCAAGCCAATATACAAGTTTCTTTTGAGGTATTCTTATACTTATGAATTTACTTTCTCCATGAACAAAGTTAATCCACCAGTTAGTTTTAATTTCATATACTTCAAATCCATTATCTAATAAATAAGAATGCACATCTAATTTAGATAAAGCACCAAAGTAGCCTTTAATTAACTTTCCATCTTTATTTCTTGCTAAGTATTCAAATATTCTCTTTCTAACACTTCTTTCAGCGTCTTTACCATTTTTGTCGATAAATAGAACTTCTAATTCTCTTTCTTTCTTGTTCCTATAATGTTTAACTATAGTTAAATTATTCCATTTATTTAAGAAATAATCTTTAATAGTGGACGGAGAATGTTTGAAGAAATATAAAATTCGTTCTTTTGTAACTTTAATACTTTTAGTTATTTTGGCAAAAAAACTGCTAAGTATATTAAATATATAATATGGAATTAGATAGAAAATAAGTTTCAGTATGTATGTGATTCCTAAATATATTGCCTTAAAAAGATAGTAGATTTCTCTAGTAATATATTTTAAGAAATAATTATATACAGTATTACCTATCCATACAGTGAATTCTCCTAAATATTTAAATCCATAAAATATATATGAAAATATTTGAACTAATACGTTTATAATAAAATCAAATATTTTAAATAATCCAATTGAAGCATAAGATATAGTAAGATATATTTCTTTAAAAAATGCTTTAATATAAGAAAGTATACTAATTTTCTTATTTTTGTTTTTTTTAAAAAGTGCCATTACATTAACATACCTCCTTATTCTCCTACTCTCTATAATCATATCATAAATTAAGCAACTTTTAAAGAATAAAAACTAAAACTTCTCATAAAAACGTAAAAAAGTGTTTATTTAAACACTTCAGCAAATATATTAAATGCTAATTTTAATGAATCATGTCTTATCATTTTATTTTCTACTATAAACAAATCATCTTCTATAAGATTAACATTTTTTAAATTTTCATAATCTGTAACTACTTGAGCTTTTTGCTCTTTTACTTTGTATCTTTCAATTAATTCTAAATCAATCATCTTGTTATTTACTATTACACTATCTATTTTTCTTTTACCTAAATATGAATTTAGTAGGTTCACATGATCGCTAACTGTAAAGTTATCAGTTTCTCCAGGCTGAGTCATCATATTAGATACATATATTATTTTAGCATTAGATTTATCTATGGAATTTATAATGTCTCTGCTTAATAGATTAGGTATTATACTTGTGTATAAACTTCCCATTGAAAGCACTATTGCATCTGCATTTTCTAAAGCTTTGATGGCAGAAGGGTTGATAGTAGGTTCTTCTTTATAATATACTTTATCTATTTTTTTATTTGCAAATGTTATTTCTTCTTCTCCTTCTACTATACTTCCATCTTCCATTTTGGCCATTAAGGTTACATAGTCTTCGGTTAATGGAATAACTTTTCCCTTTAGGTTAAATACTTTAGATAAAGATTCTACGCCTTCAGATAAACTGCCTGTTATTTCAGTAGCGCCTGCTAAAATTAGATTACCTAGTTTATGTCCATTTAAATCACTAATAGTGTCAAATGTATAGTTAAACAACTTTTCTACAAGTGGTTCAGTTTCAGCTAAAGAAATCAAAACTCTTCTAACATCACCCACTGCTGGAATATGAAATTCTTCTCTAAGTTTGCCTGTACTTCTTCCATTGTCAGCTACAGTTACGATAGCTGTTATATCAAGAGGAAACTTTTTTAAGCCTTTTACTAATGTTGATTGCCCATTTCCTCCACCGATTACTACTACTTTTTTCATTATCAAAACTCCCTATTATTTATTAATATAATATGCATAATATTCATCAAATGTTATATCTTCTGCTTTCATTTTAGATGCAGCATCTTTACCAACATATCTAAATCTCCAATCATCACTAGTAAAACCAGTAATGTCTTCTTTGCCTTGAGGATATCTAAGTATAAAACCAAATCTATGTGCATTAGCTAAAAGCCATTTATGTTCTGCATTATTTGTAACATCTTCAATAATCTTGTTATATGGTTCAATTAACATAGAAAGGCCTGTTTGATATTCACTGTGTCCGGCTCTAGCGGCTTTTTGATCCGCAGCTTCTCTGCCACTATAATCTTCTATATCTTTATATGCTTCTTCTTGATCTTTATATGAGCGATATCCTTGAGAAACAACTAAAGTATAGCCAGCATCTTTAGCTGCATCAAGCATATCAGTTAGATCATTATATAATGACTCACTAACATAATTTCCACTATATGCATAAGTAGCTGACACTTCTTTTAAATCTTCTGGAACATATCCTTCATTTAATGCATTAAATTTATTAACAAGCATTAAAACACCTTTAGAAGTATCAGTTTTAGTTATATTCTCATACCAACTTCTATCTGCTCCAACATTAACAATTGCCACAACCCTAGAAACGT
>ONXO01000074.1 GCA_900321795.1 uncultured Eubacteriales bacterium | reverse complement strand
TGCTTGTCTTCTAGAAACTAAGTCACCTTTTTTACCATAAGTAATCATTTTATCAACAAATTTTCTTACTTCTTTAGCTCTTTCTTCTGTAGTTTTTACTGAACCGTTAGTTAAAACAGTTTTTGTTAAACCAGATAGGATACTTCTTCTTTCTTTAGTATCTCTGTTAAGTTTTCTATAAGCCATAAGTTACCTCCTAATCTTCATCACGGAATCTAAGTCCCATATCTTTAACTTTATCTAATACTTCTTTTAATGACTTTTTACCTAAGTTTCTTATCTTCATTATTTCTGTTTCACTCATAGCTGTTAAATCACTTAGAGTATGTTTTCCTGCTCTTTTTAAGCAATTGTATGCTCTTACAGATAAATCAAGTTCTTCTATTGGTGTTTCTAAAGTTTTTTGAATTGGATCTTCTTCTTTATCTGATAAAAGTCCTGTTAAGTCTGCTATTTTGTTAAGTTTTGTTAATAATTCAAAATGTTCCATTAATATTCTTGCTGCTAATGCAATAGCTTCTTGTGGTAATATAGAACCATTTGTATAAACGTTCATAACTAGTTTATCATAGTTTTCACTTTGTCCTACACGTGCTGGTAATACCTCATAACTTATTCTTTCAATTGGGCTATAAAGTGAGTCAATAGGAATTACACCTACAGCAGCATTAGTCATTTCTTTTCTATTAGTTTTAGCATCTACATACCCACGTCCATTAGATACTACTATTTCCATATCTAGTGATCCACCTTTTGCTAGTGTTGCTATTACTAAATCTTTGTTGATTATTTCAACATCAGCATCTTGTTCTATATCAGCAGCTGTTACAACACCTTCTTTGTCAGCTTTTAAGTGAAGCTTTTTGTCTCCTTCTGAATAGTTTTTAACTACTAATTTTTTCATATTTAAAACTATTTCAGTTACATCTTCTACTACTCCATCTATTTTTTGAAATTCGTGAAGTACTCCTTCGATTTTTATTGATTTTACAGCACTTCCTGGCAAGCTAGATAGCATAGTTCTTCTTAATGCATTTCCTAGTGTTGTTCCAAATCCTCTTTCTAGAGGTTCTAATACAAATTGTCCATAAAAGTTATTTTCATCATATTCAACAACTTTATAGTTTGGTTTTTCAAATCTTAACATATTTCTTTGCCCCTTTCAGTTAAACACGTCTTCTCTTAGGTGGTCTACAACCATTGTGTGGTATTGGTGTAACGTCTGTAATAGATGTTACTTCAAGTCCAGCAGTTCCTAGACTTCTGATAGCAGTTTCTCTTCCTCCACCAATTCCTTTTACAAATACAGCAACTTTTCTAAGTCCCATATCGTATGCTACTTTACCTGCAGCTTCTGCAGATTGTCCAGCAGCAAATGGAGTTTTCTTTTTACTACCTTTGTAACCAATTGTTCCTGATGATGCCCAAGAAATTACTCCACCTTGTTCATCAGTTATAGTTACGATAGTGTTATTATAAGTAGAATGAATGTGAGCTTGTCCTACTGTGACATCCTTCTTTACTTTTCTTTTTCTTCTATTGTATGCCATTAGTTACCCTCCTATTTCTTCTTATTAGCTATTGTTTTAGCTTTACCTTTACGTGTTCTAGCGTTTCTGCTTGTTCTTTGTCCTCTTACTGGTAAACCTTTTTTATGTCTAGTTCCTTGATAAGAGTTGATTTCCATTTTAGTTTTAATGTTCATTTCAACTTCACGTTTTAAGTCACCAACTAAAACATAATCATCGCATGCTTTTCTAAGTGCATTAACTTGTTCTTCTGTTAAATCTTTAACTCTGATATCTTCAGATACTTTTGCATCAGCACAAATTTTCTTTGCTCTTGATGGTCCAATACCATAGATATAAGTTAAACCAATAACAACTCTTTTTTCTTTTGGTAAATCAATATTTTTAATACGTGCCATTTATTTTTCCTCCTATTAACCTTGTCTTTGTTTGTGTTTTGGATTTTCACAAATTACCATTACTTTACCTTTTCTTTTAATAACCTTACATTTATCACATATAGGTTTTACTGATGGTCTTACTTTCATTTTAATCCTCCATTACTTTCTATAAATTATTCTCCCGCGTGTTAAATCACAAATTGGAATTTCTAAGAGTACTGTATCACCTGGAAAGATACGAATTAGGTTTTGACGCATTTTTCCAGAAACGCGAGCTTCTACAATATGTCCATTTTCCAATTTTACTTTAAAGTCTCCTCCTGGGATAACTTCTAGTACTAACCCTGTAGTTTCAATATAGCCTTCTTTTGCCATTAATTCACTCTCCTGTTAATATTCTGTAGCCATTATTTGTGACTACTATTGTGTGTTCAAAGTGTGCTGCTGGTGAACCGTCCTGTGTAACAATTGTCCAGTCATCTTCTAAGAGCCACACATATCTTTTTCCTAAAGTAAACATCGGTTCAATCGCTAATGTCATGCCAGTCTTAAGTATTAACTCACTTTCATTATTTGAATAGTTATAAACATATGGATCTTCGTGCATCTCTTTCCCAATGCCATGCCCAGTTAGTTCATGTACTATTCCTAAGTTATGTTCTTTAGCGACGCTTTCAATAGCTTTTGACACTTCGTTTAACTTCACTCCTGATTTTACTACACTTAAGCCTTTATATAAAGCCTCTTTTGTGTGTTTTAGTAAATCTGCTACTTCTTTTGTTACTTTTCCAACTTCATAGGTTCTAGCTGTGTCTGCCATGTAACCTTTATAAGTAGCTACTACATCGATAGTTATTATATCTCCTTCTTTTAATTTTCTTTTGCTTGGTATTCCATGCACAACCTCATCATTTATTGAAGTGCATATACTAGCAGGAAAACCTTCATAACCTTTGCAAGAAGGATAGCAACCTCTATCTCTAATGAATCTTTCTGCAATACTATCAAGTTCTTTTGTGCTTATTCCTGGTTTTATTACAGTTTCCATATAGTTTAATAAGTCATATAAAACTTTACCAGCATAAGCCATAAGCTCTAATTCTTCTTCGGTTTTAGTACTAACCATTTTTTACTCCTAAGAGCTTTTCTAGCTCTTTAAATACTTCTTCTGGTGAAGCTTCTCCATTAACTTCAATCAGTTTTCCTTCAGTTTTATATTTGTTAATAACTGCCTTTGTTTCATTTAAGAATACATTGTATCTAGCACCATATGTTTCTTCTGTATCATCACTTCTATTTACTAATGTATTGCCGCAGTTATCGCAAACACCTTCTATTTTGGGAGCCATACCAGTTAAAATATTATAGCCTTTTTTACATACTGGACAAGTTAATCTTCCTAAGACTCTTTTAAGTCCAGTCTCTTTTGAAATGTTAATAAATACTACTTTATCAACATTTAATCCTAAGTTCATAAGTATTTCTTCGTAGTCCTGTGCTTGATTTAATTTTCTAGGGTATCCATCTAACATAAAAGGTTTAGTTAGGTCTAAACTTGTTAACTTTTGCCTTATTAATCTTTTCATTAAATGGTCATCTATCATTTCACCATGAGCAATTATCTCGCTTATTTCATGACCGATGCTTGAACCCTTTGATACTTCTTCTCTTAAAACATCTCCTGCACTTATATGATTAAATCCATATTTTTCTTTAAACATTGAGCAGTAAGTGCCTTTGCCAGCGGCAGGAGGTGCGATCCATATTAGGTTCACATTTACCTCCTGTATGCACGACTAGCAACGCTTGATTCAAGTTGTTTATAAGTTTCAATAAGTACTCCAACTACGATTAGGATACTTGTTCCTCCTAGTGTTACATTACTAGGCATATTTGATACCCAAGAGAATACAATTGGAAGAGCTGCAAGTACTGCTATAAATAATGCTCCCATGAATGTTATTCTTCCTAGTACCTTTGATATGTACTTAGTTGTTTCTTTTCCAGGTCTTACTCCTGGAATGTAACCGTTTTGCTTATTTAGATTTTTAGATATATCTTCTGGATTTACTGCCGCTACAAAAGTATAACCGTAAGTAAATGCTATTATTAGAAGTATATATACTACAAAACCTATAGGTGTAGATGTTGTTAAATACTTAGTAACAAATAGATTGAATCCTTCATTCTTAATGAAATATGTAAGAGTTGTAGGTATTGCAAGTATTGCTGAAGCAAAGATTACTGGCATAACACTTGCTGAGTTTATTTTTAAAGGTAAAAATGAAGTGTTTGCATTTTGATATGTTCCAGCTGATCTATTTGAGTACTGAATTGGTATTCTTCTTTCAGCTTCATCTACGTATATAATTCCAATTATTATAGCAATATATATTAGTAAGTATATTACAAATATTAATATTCCTACAAATGTATTTGATGCAGATAATACTGTTGCATTGAATGCATCTATTATCATTTTAGGTACAGTGTTAATAATACCTGCCATGATTATTAAACTGATTCCATTTCCTATACCTTTATTAGTTATTTGATCTCCTAAGTAAAGTAGGAATGCTGTTCCAGCTGTTAGTATAAGACTTATTTTAGCATATTCTAGAGGCGAACCTGCCTTACCTATAAACATTATTGAGTAAATATATCCTTCAACTAATGCAAAGATTATTCCTAAATATCTGTTTATTTTGTTTATTTTTCTTCTTCCTTCTTCTCCCATTTCCTTTAAATCTTGGAAGTAACTAATTCCCATTAAATCCATTTGAAGTACTTGGAGTATAATTGAAGCAGTGATATAAGGCATTACACCTAGAGCAAATATACTAAATTGTTTTAGTCCTCCACCACTCATTGCGTTTAATAGCTCTAAGAAACCTAAGTCGCTTGTTATAGCTTTCATACCTGGAACTGTTATTGCATTTCCAAGTGCAAAAATGAATAAAGCTCCTATTGTATAAAATACTCTATTTCTTAAATCTTTATTTGTTTTTTTGAAAATAGCTTTAAATGTTTTAAACACTTAAATCACCTCTGCTTTTCCACCGTTCTTTTCTATCTTATTAATAGCACTGTTAGTAAAAAGATTTGCTTTAACAGTTAATTTCTTAGTAAGCTCACCACTTCCTAAAATCTTTATACCGTTTAATTCTTTCTTTACTAATCCAGCTTCTTTAAGCATTTCAGGTGTTACTGTAGCACCATTTTCAAATCTGTCTAAATCTTTTACATTAACTACTGAGTATCTAGTAGTAAATCTAGCATTATTAAATCCTCTTGAAGGTATTCTTTTATATAAAGGATTTTGTCCACCTTCGAACCAAGGCTTAATACTTGCCCCGCTTCTAGCTTTTTGTCCTTTTTCTCCACGTCCTGCAGTTTTACCGTTTCCGCTTCCTGGACCTCTACCAACTATTTTTCTTCTGTGAGTAGATCCAGGACTAACTGTTAATTCATTTAATTTCATTATCCTAATATCTCCTCTACTTTTTTACCTCTTAACTCTGCTATATGTTCAGCACTTCTTTGCATTTTTAGTGCATTCATAGCAGCTTTAGCAGTATTTATTTGTGTATTGCTTCCTAGTGACTTAGATACTATATCTTTAACACCAGCAAGTTCTAGTACGTTACGTACTGGTCCTCCAGCGATTATTCCACTACCGGCTTTAGCTGGTTTAATTAGAACTTTAGCAGCTCCACATGTACCAATTACTTCGTGAGAAAGTGTTCTTCCTTCAACTAGGTTAACTGTTACTATGTTTTTTTCAGCAGCTTTTAATGCTTTTGAAATTGCTTCTGGTACTTCATTAGCTTTACCAGTTCCAAGTCCTACTTTACCTTTTCTATCTCCAACAGCTACTGTAGCAGT
>ONXO01000072.1 GCA_900321795.1 uncultured Eubacteriales bacterium | reverse complement strand
TCCAAAAAAATGGTGCCGAAAACAGGAATCGAACCCGTAACCTACTGATTACAAGTCAGTTGCTCTACCAATTGAGCTATTTCGGCATTTATTATGGTGGGCGACGAGAGACTCGAACTCCCGACCCTCTGCTTGTAAGGCAGATGCTCTAACCAACTGAGCTAGTCGCCCTTGTCATTTGTTGACATATACAAATATATCATTTTCAAAAGGCAATGTCAACAATTTTTATTTCTTTTTTGTCAATTTTCTTGATTTTTTTTAATTTCAGAATACTTTTCTAAAGTCCATTTACTTAGCTTATCTTTAAGCATACAAAACCCACTTCCTGATTCAGGTATCATAGATAATGACTGCTCAACTTTGTAATCAATCTTTTTTATAGAAAGCTTTGCATGATTTTTATCTTCATCAATACCAACCACTTTAACATTGATGATATCTCCTATATTAAACATATGCGGCAAATCTTTAACATACTTATCAGACACTTCTGAAATATGAACTAATCCAGTATAATCATCTTCCAAACTAACAAAAACACCATATGGCGTTACTCCAGTTATTTCACCTTTTACTATTTCTCCTACTTTTATATTACTCATTTCTCATCACAATGTTAATTATATCACTTATTTTTAATTAAATAAATCATTTCTTGCTATTTAACCACTGAACTGGAGGAATGGATACTTTTTTGTTGATTATCTTGTAAACTTCGTCTAAAAACTTTTCATATTCATTAATCTTCTCTACATATTTATTTATTATTTTCTCTTCTTCATCTAAAACAAAAACTCTTTCAAGTGCATTAAAGTAATAATTCGGATAAAGCAAACGGGCATAAAGCATTCTAAGGCTTGCCCTAGAAAAGTTCCTTTTAAGTACTTCATAAATATCTTCCAAATAAAATTCACCTTCAAAAAAACTGGTTTTAATATACTCTGCTATATCTCTCACTTCATAGTCAAAAGTAAATGTCAAGGGATTATTAATTAAACCACTACATGTTGGATTTAATATTTTTTTATGATTTAGATTTATCTTAACAGCCCTTATATCCTCTTCTATTAATATGTCATTAAAATAACTAATAGCGTTCTCTGCAAGACCTACATAATAGTCAAATGATTCTCTAATCAAAGGATATTCAGTATTATATTCACTTATTTCATTTTCTAAATCATCTACTCTTTTCATCCAAAGATTAGCCCAGCCCATATGTATTTGTTTATCAGTTACTATTTTATTATTAAAGTCTATTATATCTTTTAGATCATATACATCATTCTCTATAGAATTAACTCTTAATAATACATATACTTTCTCATTTACATTTACAAAAAAGTTATTATCTTTAGTTTTAATAAATGTATCTACCAAAATATTTCTTTTAAATAGTTCATTACTTATCTGAACTAAGAAAGCTATTTCCACGGGGTTTCTATCATACTTAACAAAATAGTATTTATAACCATTTAAATAGAAATAAACACCATTTTCTATTTCTTCTAAAGAATCAGGATAAACATTATAATAATATTTAATAGTTTCTTTCATATACTTTCCCCATTAAATAATATGCATTTCTTAGCAAAATAAAAACTGCATATTTCTATGCAGCTATATTATTGTTATTTTCAGGAGTTAATACTCTATTTACTTGCGGAGCAGCTTTACTAAAAGCTTGCTGTCTAGCTCCCTCTGCTATTGTCATTCTTTCATTAGCTATTTTTAATTCATTATTAAGTCTTTCATTTTCTTTAGCTAATACTTCATTCTTTTCTTTTAATGCATTTATCATAGCATCTTTATCTTCAATAGTTTTTCTTATATTATCCAAATACACTTCATAAGGTTTTACTTCTTCAGTATCTACAGTTGTTTCTACAACTGGTGTTTCAGCTTCTACTGTAGCAGGCATTTCAAATGCAGGAGATGCATTTTGAGCAACTGGCTCATTTTCTGTTTGATACAAATCTTGAGGAGTATTTAATGTTACTTCACTATTTTCTACAGCATTTACTACTGGTTCTTCTACAGGTGCTTCTATAACTGGAGCAGCAGGATTATCAAATACATTAGCTTCCATTCCAGGAATTGTTACTTCTGGAATTTTTACAGGTTCATTTGAAACAACTGGAGTATCTTCAACCATTTGATCAAATATATTCTTTGCTTCTTCAGCATTAACTTGAACTGCTGAATCTACTACTGGATCAACTGACTCAGCTTCTACTATAGGTTCGTTAGTTACAGGCTCTTCTGGTATTATTGGAGAAACTGGTGCAGCTTCAACTTCTGCAGGTCTTTCTACTGCTGGAGTTTCCATCACTGGAGTAGCTACTTCATTGACTACAGTCTCAGATTTATAAGACTTTTCTAATTTCTTTAAATCTTCATCTTTTAAACCTATTACTCTATTTCCTTCATTTTTTAATATTGTATTATCGTTAAATTTCATTTGTAATCACGCTCCTTGAACTATTTCTTTCATTGCTTGTTTTACCTTATCCCAAATGCTTTCATCAGTAATACCTATTAACTTATATACACCTGGTGTTTCCTCAACAACTTCTGAAATATACACTTTACTCATTCCTTCTTTTATTTTTTCACCTTTTGATAGAATAACAAAGTTTTTATTAATATCCTTAACATCGAAAGAATTAACAAGATCTACTTCTTCCATAGTACCATCCATATTCTGTATTGTAATTCTTTTCATAACATCACTCTCCTACTATAAATATAATAACATAAAAAAACGCTTAAATCAAACGTTTTCTTTCTCTAAAATAAAATATTTACAACCATAAGCACAATTGTCTTTTATGTAGCTCTTTACTCTACCATAATCATTAATACTATTATTAAGCTTATTATCTTTTTTTGTAAAGCCTTTAAGCCTTAACTTAGAGTATGCTATATCTCCTACAATATAGTCATAATCCTTAAAATAATCAGTTGCTTTGCTTTTTACTTCTTCTTCATTAAAAGCATCATTATAATTTTCTATTAATTTATATTGTTCTCCAAATAATTCCATTTCCTTCACCCATTTAATTATATAACTTTTTTTTAATTAAAACTAGTATAAATAATTTAGTATAACTCTATATTCATTTACTAGCTCATTTAAGCTTTTAGAAGCGTTAGCACTACTAGTACTTGGTAGATAATAAACTGGTATATCTACTTTTATGTATTTATTAAATAGCTCAAAAGATTTTTTACCTATACAAAATATAACTTTAATACTTCTATTCTTTATAAGCAAGTTTATATCATTAACTTGTACATTAGTAATTGAGCTATCAGAAGAAGAAACTATATCACAAGACTTTATTGTATCCCAAAGGGCTATTTTCTTTCTTATCAATAAGTTTCCCTTTTCTTCATTAGTTTCTACCTTCTCACCAAATAACTCTTCCATTACCTTCCAAAATCTATTTGTTTTATTAGCATAGTAAAACCCTACTTCTCTAGATATTTTACTTGGCATGCTTCCTAAAATTAGTACTTTACTATCTTTATTATAAATTGGCTTTAAATTATGATAAACTTTTTCTTTCATATAAACATTATATCACACACTTTCATTAAGCGCGCTACTTATTGCATATCCTGAGCCATAAACTTCAGGCACTTTTCCATTTATTATTTTTGTTATTATAGGAACTTCGCTTTTTAATTTTATAGTATCAGAAACAAAAGGCATGATAAAACTTATGCTTGTATCTACTTCAACATAGATTTTTAATAGGGAGTTATTTATCCCATATTCCGTAAGTTCAGTCTTTACATTAGAAAATACACTACCATTAAGTGTTGCTTTTATAGGTATCTTAGGTCCTAAATCAGCCACTACTGGGTTGCCACTAACTACTCCAAGAGGTACATAATAAATAAAACCATTGTCTCTTTTTTCTAATTCATAAACACTAGAACTTAAATTACTATAGTTATTATTTCCTATTTCTTTTAAAGATTTTATTATGGTAGAGTTTACATTATTTAAAGCCTTGTTAACTTCTAAAGCATTAAAATCTATGCTTATTATTTCATCATTTTTATTAGTTATTGTTTTAACTAGACTATCAACATTTACATTATCAAAGCTATTTGCTATTGATTCATTTATTACATAAGTAGATACATTAGTTATCTCATTTTCTGCAAATACTTTTAAGACAGTATTTATTTTTGTTTTTAAAGTTAAAAATATACTTGAAGTCACTAAGAAAATAAGTAAAACAGCTATACCGATTTTACCTTTACTACTGACATAAAATCTAAATCTTCTAAAATGCATTTTCTTTTTCACATTTAATTATACTTAAAAGAAAAAAGAACTATTCTAAAATAGTCCTAAGTTAAATACATAATTTGCTATAACTACAAGTGTTATTATTATAAATAACACTAAAAGTCCAAGCATTACTTTAGTAAGAACATTATTCTTTTTAACACTTTTTTCTAACTCTTCAAATCCCTCAAAATCTTCTTTAGAGAAACTCATTGAGTTTGTAAAGAATGACCTATCTAAATCCATAGTTTTTTCTTTTAGAAGAGCTAGCTCTTTAGTTTTAGCTATTTGATCTTCAATAGTTTGGTCTAGTACTTCTCTTCTTCTAGCTTCTAATTTTTCTCTATCTATTTGTTCTTGTGCTTTCTTTAAATCTATTTCTTTTAATTCTTCTTTTAAAGTACCACTTGTTCTTTCTTCATTAATTGGTAAAGTTACATCATCTTCACTTCCACCAAGTAAATCACTCAGTAAACTTTCTCCACCTTTATGAATAGTTACAGTATTTATTAAATCTACAATTGTTCTCTCGCCTGTATTAAGTTCTTCTTCCTCTTCCAAAGGATCTTCTTCTACACTATATGTCTCTATCTCTTTTAAGATATCATACTCTCTAGTTCTAAGTTTTTTATATCTTTCAGTTTCATAATCTACACTTCTATTTTGTTTGGCTTTTTCAAGTACTGAAAGTATATCATATTCTTTAGTTTTATTTTGAGTTTCTTCTTTGTCATTAGTAGATACTTCGATGGCAACACTTCTTCTTTCACGAGGTTTTTCTCTTGATTCTTCTACATATTTTCTTATCTTGTCAAGATTTATTGTTTTTCCATTACTTTCTAAGACTCTTATGTTGTTATTAGTTCTTACATCCCTTAAATCACTAGTCTTAATGTCTTCATATAATGAGTCATTTTTTTCTACTCTACTCAAAGTTTTTTCTTCTAAAGATACATTATTATATCTGTCCATTCTCGTACTCATACTATTCACCACTATAATAATACCACAACTTTAAGAGTTTTAGAAGAGAAAAATAAAAATTAGTCTTTTTAGTTAATCTTCGATTATTATTTTAACAACTTCACTACGTATTTAAAAATATTTGCTATTAAATCTTAATTATATTATAATTTAGATAGGAGGAAATGAAATGGAAAAGATAGTTATTGATAAAAATACTTGTATAGGTTGTGGACTATGTGTTAGTAGGCACCCTGAATATTTAGTTTTTGATGAAATGGGTCAAGCTGATGCTGTAGGTAAAAAAGTTACTAGTGAAGATAAAACAAGTTTACTTGAAACAGTTGAAATGTGCCCTACTGAAGCTTTTAGAATAGAAGATATAAAAGAAGATTAAAAGAGTTCAAAATTAGAACTCCTTTTTATTTTAAGCTATATAGCTGTTTAACTTCTTTAATTGTAAGCTGCCTATATTCACCACTTTTAAGACCACTTAAATTAAGAAAAGCATATCTTTCACGCTTTAGTTTTAATACTTCATAGCCAAGAAGTGCAAACATATCCTTAACCTGATGATTTCTTCCTTCAGTAATTATCACTTTTACATAGGAAGAATCACTTTTTTTATCATATCGATCCATTTTAAACAAAGCTTTTTTTGTCTTTTTACCATTTAGAATCACACCATCACTTAGTTTATTAGCATCTTCTTTTTTAAAGAAACCTTTTACTTTAGCTAAATATTCCTTTTCTACATTATGTGATGGATGAGTTAATAAATTAGAAAGCTCTCCATCATTAGTAAGAAGTATTATTCCAGTTGTATCATAGTCTAGCCTTCCTATTGGATATATTCTATCTGTTGTTTTGATTAAATTCACCACAGTTTTTCTTCCTTTTTCATCTTTACTAGAAGATATAACTTCTCTAGGCTTATAAAGCAAATAGTACTTTTTTACATCTTTCTTTAATAGCTTGCCGTTAACAACTACAGCATCACTTTCATTTATTTTTGTACCTAGTTCTTTCACTATTTTCCCATTTACGCTAACTTTACCATTTGTTATTAGTTCTTCTGCTTTTCTTCTTGAAGCTATTCCACATTCACTTATATATTTTTGAAGTCTTATCATATTATCACCATATTAAAAATTATTATTAATACTAATTATTAAAAAGTACACTATAATGATACCCTATTTTAATAAATTAAACAAGCTTATTGAAAAAATTAATCTTAGAAAAATCTAAGACTAATTTTAATATCACTAAAAATTAATAAACATTACCCAAAGAGGTGCATGTAACAGTTACATTTTTTGTTGGATTCGAAATAGTTACTTGTTTGCAAGTTTTATTTTGACCTCTAGAATTTTGACAGGTTGTAGTAGTTGCTGCACACATCGCATTAGTGCATGAAATTCTATTGGCACTACAATATAAATTACCAACTCCTGAAATAGCACTGAACGTAAATGATGTGCTTCCGCCAGAGATAATTTCAGTTGGCTGATCTCCCGCTGTCGGTGATACACCAGCTGAAGAAAATGAACTATATGTAATTGTATACTTTCTTCCTAAAGTAACTGTACATGTTTGTGATTCTGTAACATTACTTATTGTTATAGTATTTTGGGTTGTATCAACACTTGCTGTAGCCTGTCCGCAACTTACTGTTGCATTTGTTAAAGTGTAGCCCGAATTTGGTGTTACTGTAAACGATGTGCTTCCACCAGGAGTTACATGTACATAACTTGAACTTGGCGAAACAGTTCCATTTCTAACACTTAGCGCAACTATAGGATACGCAGTCCAACGTGCATACAATGTTTGATTGGCTGATATTGAAACTGTACTAGTATCAGTTACTAGTGTTCCGCTTTTGTGATTAGTATACCAACCATCAAAAGTATAATTTGAGCGTGTCGGTGTCGGCAAAGTTCCATAGGTCTGAGTACTAACCACTTCTTTAGTACATGTACCTGATGATAAAACCGAAGGCAAAGTACACGTTGCACTTGTCCATGCATTACCACCATTAGTATCAAATGTAAGGCAGGCTCAAACATGCAGTGTGACACTTCTTCCTACTTATACAATTACAATGAATGTTTCCGGTGGAACTTC
>ONXO01000071.1 GCA_900321795.1 uncultured Eubacteriales bacterium | reverse complement strand
GAAGTTCCACCGGAAACATTCATTGTAATTGTATAAGTAGGAAGAAGTGTCACACTGCATGTTTGAGCCTGCCTTACATTTGATACTGTCACAATTCCTGTTGATTCATTTATGCTTGCTGTCGCCTCTTCGCATCTTACTGTAGCGCCTTCTAGTGTATAACCACTATCTGGCGTAACTGCCAAGCTTGCACTTTCATTTTCAGAAACATACATAGCACTTTTCAACGCGCTACCATTATTAATTACAAATAATATTTGATATTCGCCTTCTCTTTTAAATCTAGATTCCACAATTCCGCGATTATAAGTCACATATATTTCTTGATTATTCATATTTGTATTATCAACAGGATTAATCACGCATCCATAAGCATTAATACCTACTTCTTTTGTACAAATGCTTTCCCCAGCTTTCAAGTCAGCCTCTATTAAATTTTCTTTTAATAATTCATAAACTTTAACAGTCGTGTTTCTTGTAATATTAAAATCTTTTCCATATGTCAATGCTGCAGCTAAAATCAAATCCTCTTTAGATTCATAAACTCTATTATTAATATTTTTTCTAACAATTGCTATAGAAGGTATCGCTATAGCTAATAAAACTCCTATAATAACAATTACTACCAAAACTTCAGTTAAAGTAAAACCTTTCTTTTTCATGTAATCACCTAATAATTTAAATTATTTTCTATTATTGCTATTATTTCATCTCTTCCAGTTTTTGTAATTTTACTAAAGTTAACTTTAGTATCACTTTCTTTTATTTCAAGTGTTTCTATTAATTTATCTTGTTTACTTCTTTGGCTTTTCTTTATCTTATCATATTTAGTACAAACTATAGTAACAGGCAAATTGTAATATTTTAAGAAATTATACATAAGAGAATCATTATCAGTAGGCTTATGTCTATAATCTACAAGTAAAAATACGTGTTTTAAATTAGGTCTATTGATTATGTATTCTTCTATCATCATACCAAACTTCTCTTGCTTTTTGTTACTTACAGCCGCATATCCATATCCCGGAACATCAACTAAATAACAAACATCATCCACATTAAAAAAGTTAAGTGTTTGTGTTTTACCAGGTTTAGCACTAGTTCTTGCTAAATTTTTTCTATTTACTAGAGAGTTAATAAAGCTACTCTTTCCTACGTTACTCCTACCCAATATCAAAAATTCGGGTTTATTATCAGTGGGATACTGGCTTATTCTAACTGCACTTGTGTATAATTCTACTTTATCAAACTTCATATTTTCACCCATTTCTTTACCTTAAACTTGTCTATATTATACTTTAATCTTAGTCTTTAGTCAAATCTAAGTTCTTATGCTTTTCTTTACATATTTCAAAAAAAGGACACCCATTACACTCAGGCTTTATAGCTTTACATTTATATCTGCCAAATAAAACCATTTGATGGTGAAGTCTAGTCCATCTATTCTTTGGAAAAGCTTTCATTAATTTATTTTCAACTTCTAAGACACTATCACTTTCTTTAGCAAAACCTAATCTTTTAGAAACTCTATCTACATGTGTATCAACTGCAATAGCTGGTTCATCAAACAAGTTAGAAAGCACCACATTAATAGTCTTTCTACCAACTCCAGGAAGAGTCATCAAATATTCTCTATCATTTGGAACAAAACCTTTTTGCTTTATTTCACTTACTATTTCTTTAAAATGTTTAGTCTTTTGTTTATACATGCCTATAGATTTAATAGCTTCTTCTATTTCACTTATAGAAAGTTTATCTAGCTTTTCTAGTGAATTATAATTTCTAAACAAAGGACCTGTAACTAAATTAACTCTTTTATCAGTAGTCTGTGCACTTAACATAACTGCTAGTAATAATTCATAGTCCCTATTATAGTTAAGTTCACACCTTGCTGCAGGAAACATTTCGTCAAGTTCACTAGACACTAACTCAATTTTATCCTTCTTTTTCATTTTCTATCCCAAGCCAATCATAATCATATAATTCTTGATAATCATCTTCATAACTAGATACAGATGCTTTTTTAGTCCATTCATATATTATTTTATCTATATATCTTAAAGATGTAACCCCATTTAATACTGCCTCTTTCAAAGCACTTTCGATTACCTCTTCTTTTACACCATTGTTAATCCAATTAGTTATAGTTTCATACTCAATTGGTGACAAACTTCTAGCAAACTCGCTTTCAAACTTAGCATATATATCGGTTTTAATTTCTTTTTTCGGTTCATTAAGTATTATCTTATTATAAAGACTATCCAACACAATACTTTCTTGTACTTTACCGTTTATCTTCTCCATTTTAACTTCTATTAAAGCTTTTGAAAGTAAAGAGCTATAGCTTTCTAATACTTCATCATTTGTAAGTGATACTTTATCACTAATGTCTTCAAGATCAAGCCTGCATGAAAAATTCATAAAATATAAAAGTAGCAAAAACTCGTTCATGCTTATATTTAAACTTTTAAGCCCCTTCAATACTAAAGGATTTATCTGATAACTTAACATTTGATAACTAGTCTTTACGTCTTTCATTTTTTCACCTCTTAAGTCTATTTAGTATTGCCTCTTTTTTATTCTCAAGTTTTCCTAAAACTATATCATTTTCTATTATATTCATTATACTTCCAAGTTCTTCTCCTGGCTTTATATTTAAGACAGAACAAATTTCTTCGGCAGTTATATCAATATCTTTAAATTCATGTATTGCAAGAGCATAATACATATCATTTACCTTTCTTTTATCCAAGCCTAAAATCTCTGCCGCTATTGATGAAATATACACTCCTTTTTGATATACATCTATTTTATCAATTTTACCTTTAAGAAGTAAAGATTTAATTTCTTTAATTTGCTTTTTTTCTTGTTTTGTAAATGGAAAATCATCTATAAGATTTATCTGAGCATAAACTCCAAGTAATGATTTGGTTTCTATAAATGTATTTACTTTAAAACCAAGTACTTCTCCTAAATCATGTTTTTTAACATAATCAAAAAATCTCTTAGCACCTTTACCTATAAATATCTTATCAAGTTCTTCTTTTCTTTTATTAATGTTTACATTTCTTATTAACTCCTTATTTTCATCTATAAATTTTATTATCTCTTCATCTAACTTCATATCTAAAGTACTCATAAATCTTAAAGCTCTTAACATCCTGCTTGCATCTTCCATGAACTCAACACTTACTTCCCTAACTGTTTTGATTATTCTTCTATCAATATCTTGTCTAGCATCAAGTAAATCTATTACATTTCCATCCCTATCCATAGCAAGAGTATTTATAGTAAAATCTCTTCTTTTTAGGTCTTCTTCTAAAGATGTTATATATTCTATTTTCTCCGGTTTAATTCCTTTATATGAAAGTTCTCTTCTAAATGTAGTTACATCTATTAAATGATTATTTACAAGTATTTTAACAGCACCATATTCTTCTAATACTATAGCATTTTTAAAAATTTTAACTAAATCTTTAGGTGTTGCATTAGTGGCAATGTCAACATCATTGCTTTCTATTCCTAGTAAATAGTCTCTTACATATCCACCTATTATATATGCTACAAATCCCGCTTTTTCTATTATATTAATTATTTCTATATATTTATTCATAAAACCTATGACTAAAAAAAAGCCCGAAGGCTTCTCTTTACTAATTTAAAGCGTCTTTTAATTTTGCACCAGCTTTAAAACTTGCAACAGTTTTTGCAGGTACATGTAAAGGTTTACCTGTTAGTGGGTTAACACCATCTCTAGCTGCTCTTTTCTTAGCAGAGAAAGTACCAAAACCAACTAAAGCAACTTTGCCTTCTTTTTTAAGACCTTTTTGAACACCAGCTAATACAGCATCTAAAGCTCTAGCAGCATCTGCTTTAGTAAGACCTGCATTTTCAGCAACGTATTCAACTAATTCAGTTTTAGTCATTTATATTACCTCCATCATATATTTAAGCATACTATGCTTACATTTCTAATTTTACTAGATAATCCATAAAAATCAACAACTTTTTTCATTTTTCATATATTTTTCACACTTTTGTATTTTACTTGTATACAAAAAATACTATCTTTGTTTTTTAATAAAAAAACATTGCTATTAAATTACAATAGCAATTAAGTTTCCACTACCTTTATTCACTATCTTAGTTATAGTTTGACCAAGTTTGTATCTTACGCTTTCAGGTACCATATTAAGTTTCGCTTGAATACCTTCTTGAACAATTACTTCTAAGCTTCTGCCAAATATTTCACTTTTCCAAATGTTACTTGAATCTTTCTCCCCATCTTTCATTAAGTGATCAATAAGTTCTTTACTTTGCATTTCAGTACCTATGATGGGCTCAAATGTACTTTCTACATCCACTTTAATCATATGTATACTTGTTGCAATCGCTTTAAGCTTAACTCCATATCTTCCTGACTGTTTAATTATTTGAGGTTCATCTAATTTCATATCTTTTACAGAAGGAGTTACTATTCCATAACCGGTTAAATAAACTTGTTTCAAGGCATCTTTAACACTTTCATATTCACTCTTTCCCTCAGCAAAATCTTCAAATACTCTTAAAAGTTCAGCTTTAGAATTAACACTTACCCCAATTATGTCTCTTAAAGTCTTATCATAAAGTTCATTAGGAGCTTCTAAAGTAATAGTTACTTCTCCTGTATTTGTATTTAAATTAGAAATATAAGCATTTTTAATGTAATCATTCTCTTCAAAATTAAGGTTAATATTATCAATATCTCTTAACTTATCAACACTAGTTGTGCAGCTTTTCATAGCTTCTAAGTAAGTCTTTTTAATCTCATTATTATTTGATAGTACTCCAATCCAATCAGGTATTTTAATTTCAATATCTTCTACAGGAAACTCATAAAGCGCTTCTTTAAGAACCTTTAGAATATCTTCTTCTCGCATATCTATTACACTCATAGGTATGACTGGTACATCATATTTACTATGAATTTCTGAGCACAAGTTAGTAGTTGATACATCATTTGGATGAGTAGTATTCATTATAACTATAAATGGCTTATTTATTTCTTTAAGTTCATTTATTACCTTGTCTTCAGCATCAACATAGTTACCTCTTCCCATATCCATAATAGATCCATCAGTTGTAATAACTATTCCAATTGTACTGTGATCTTTAATTACCTTCTCAGTTCCAATAGTCGCTGCTTCAGTAAAAGGTAAATCCTCAGTAAACCATGGTGTTTTAACCATTCTTTGATTTCCTGAATCATCCATGTAGCCAGTAGATTCTGGTGTAACAAAACCTACACAATCAATAAGCTTCATATTACAGGTAAACTCATCAATTTTAATTTTAGCTCCACTAGAAGGTACAAACTTAGGCTCAATAGTCATTATTTGTTTACCTTGAGCTGTCTGTGGTATTTCATCCAAACATCTTTTTCTTTCAATCTCATCTTCAATATTTGGTACAATTAAAGTTTCTATAACCTTTTTTATAAAAGTACTTTTACCCGTTCTAACTGCTCCGACTACACCTAAATATATTTCCCCATTACCCTTAGAAGATATGCTCTCAAGTATTTCCTTTTTATCCATATTTTCACTCCCTTATACATTCAAATATATGATAATAAATGTGAAGTATTACAATTATTTACAAGATATCAAAATTTTTCAAATTACTGGTACTCGTGGTCTACATTAATTTCACCTCATTTATGAGAAAATTAAATTAATGAAAGGATTTACATATGGCTTACGAATATAAAGAGTTTGATTTTAGTAAAGACTATAAGAAAATTATTTCTAAAAATGTTAAGAAATATAGAAAACTTAGAGGCTATACACAAGAACAACTAGCTTTATATACTGATAGAAGTTTTGAGTTTATTAGAAGAATTGAATCTGATAAAGGCAAAAGAGGCTTCTCAGTAGATACACTATATAGAATAGCAGTCGTTTTAGATGTTACTATGAATGAACTATTTGAAGATGATGAAAACGGTGAAGATTAATCACCGTTTTTTATTATTATATCTCTGTCTTTATGTGGTTCATACTTAAGTAAATCCCTAAAATCTTGCTGTCTTAACGCTTCATATACCATGATAGCTACGGAGTTAGAAACATTTAATGCTCTAACATCACTAGTCATAGGTATTCGCATGCACTTATCAAAATGAGGTTTCAATATATCCAGAGGAATACCTGTACTTTCTTTTCCAAATATGAAATAGATGTTTTCATCCTTATTACTATAATCAAAACTTGTATGAGGTTTTTGACCATATCTAGTTAGAAAATAAAATGTTCCTTCATTCTTCTCAAAAAACTCATCTATATTTTCGTAAATGATATACACACATTTGTCAATATAGTTTACACCACACCTTTTGACATATTTGTCTTCTAATGAAAAACCTAGAGGTTTTATTAGATGCAAATGCGTTCCAGTTGCGACACAAGTTCTCATTATATTTCCAGTATTTGCTGGTATTTCAGGCTCATATAAAACTACGTTAATCATCTCATTGCCTTCTTTAAAAGTTTTTGCACTTCTTCTCTTGCTGAATCTTGAAGTATGGAATCAGAGTATCCTCCTAAAGAAATATCTTTACTACCAAGCTTTCTTTCAATCATACCTACTTTGTAACCATACATATAGCTTTCCACTTTATTAAATAAGGTTTTCTTTTTTAAATTTATTGGCATACATGATAATACTTCTTTTACTTTATTATTTCCAGTAAAACCATCTTTCTTCCCATTTTCAAATAATTCATAACTATTCATTTCATTATAATTCATAAAAACACCACCCACGATATATACTAACACATATTTAGTTTAATTGCATTAAATTTAAGAAAAAAAGCATAAAACTTTTTTAGTTATATGCTTTAATTACTTTTCTTCATTTTTAGAAGCCAAAACTTCTTTTCTTGAAAGATTTAATTTACCTTTCTTATCATAACCAGTTGCTTTAACTACTATTTCGTCTCCAACTTTTACTACGTCTGAAACTTTTTCCACACGTTTAGTATCTAGTTGAGAAACATGAACTAGTCCTTCGCAGCCAGGCCATAGCTCTACGAAGCAACCAAAATCTTGAATATCTACTACTTTACCTACATAAAGTTTTCCTATTTCTACTTCACGAACTATTTCTTCTATCATAGCTAAAGCTTTATCTATAATAGCATAGTCTGTATGATAAACTATTACTCTTCCGTCATCTTCTATGTCAATCTTAACAGCATTTTTATCACTTACAGTATTAACACCAGAGCTTTCTAAGATTATCTTAGTTATTGTTTCTCCACCACGGCCAATTACATCTTTAATCTTTTCAGGATTAATATTCATCATCTTAATTTTTGGTGCATATACAGAAAGTTCTTTTCTAGGTTCAGATATTTGTGCTTCCATAACATCT
>ONXO01000070.1 GCA_900321795.1 uncultured Eubacteriales bacterium | reverse complement strand
TCCAATTAGTTCGGTCATCTTAGGAAACTATATAGAAGAAGAGAGTCAAAATAAGGTGCCTGCACATTTTAATTTTTCATCCAATAGATTTAATAATCCAGCATTATCAATAAGTGATTTACATAGTAAAAACATATTTTTAGGTTTAAACATAAATCCACGTATTGGACTAACGCCTTCAGATAATTACTATCAAGAATTCAAAAGCTTACTACAGCTAAAAAAAGATTCTACAATTCCAATTAATGTTTATAATACTAAATTGCTTGATCTATTTTATAAAACAACAATTATGGATTTAGAAAGACTAGGAGTAGATTATTTTTTACTAGATGATATAAATAATGATAAAATATTCTCGTTTATGCTTATGCATTATACATTTATGAACTATTTAAAAAGTGACGCGAGGAGAGGATTTATTTTGTCAAGAAATCCTGGAATAGCTGCGCATAGATATCCAGCTTTATATTCTGGTCAAACTAATGTGTCATGGAAAACATTAAGATATTTACCATATTATAATTTAACAGCATCAAATATTGGGCTTTCATGGTGGAGTCACGACATAGGCGGATACAAAAATGGGACTGAAGATGCAGAGTTATTTACTAGATATGTAGAATTTGGAACATACTCTCCAATATTTAGATTTTCATCAAAAGAGGGAAGATACTATAAACGTGAACCATGGGCTTGGGATGTAAAAACTAAGAAAATAGTAAGAGACTATGTAAGGTTAAGACACAAATTAATCCCATATCTATATAGTGAAGCTTACAAATATTATAAAGATGGAGAAGTATTAACTAAACCTTTATATTATACATATCCACAAGTATATGATGAGCCATTATACAAAAATGAATACTATTTTGGAAGCGAGTTGTTCGTAAGTCCAATTACTGAAAGTAAAGATACAGTCATGAACAGGGTACTTAAAAGAATATATCTTCCTGAAGGAATGTGGTATGATTTTAAAACAGGTAAAAAGTTCCCTGGCGGAAAAAGATATGCTTCATTTTACAAAGATGAAGATTATCCAGTTTTTGCTAAAAGTGGAGCTATAATACCAATGGCAGTACTCGAAGAAAGTGATTTAAATAGCACAAAACCACCTAAGCATTTAGAAATTCAAGTTTTCCCGGGGCAATCAAACAACTACAACTTATATGAAGATGATGGTTTATCAAATCTTTACAAACAAGGTTACTATATAGTTACTAATATTGATTATAACTACCGTGCTAATAACTATACCTTAATTATCAGACCAGTTGAAGGTAAACTAGGAATTATTCCTGATAAACGTGACTATAGAATAAGATTTAGAAACACAAAAGAAGCTGAAAACGTAAAAGTTTATATTGGAAGAGAAGAAGTACCTTGTACATATGAGGAAAAAGAAACTGATTTTGTAATAGAAATCAAAGATGTTCCAACAAACTCACAACTTACAGTAAACTGTTTTGGTAAAGCAATAGAAATAGATGCAGTTAGACTAATTAATGAAGATATAGATGGCATCATATCAGACTTACAAATAGAAACATCACTAAAAGAGAAAGTAGCCTCAGTAATATTTAGTGATAAAGAAATAAGACGCAAAAGAATAGAGATAAAAAAGCTAAGAAGACAAGGACTTAATCCTCTATTTGTAAAAATGTTTATCAAACTGCTTGAATACATAAGTGAATTATAAGATATGCCTTAAGGTGTATCTTTTAATTTACATTTAAATATAACAATGATAATATATACTTAACTTAGAAGGTGAAACCATGGCAATGAATATAAAGACTATCGACATATCAACATCATCATATGAAGAATTAGATAAAAAGTTTTACCATTTCTCCAGTATTGATAATATAGAAAACATTAATAAAGAAGGCATAAAAGCTAGAATAGGTGATAATTCAAAAGGATTAGATGAAACGGTTAGTATATTCTTCTCACAAGGAATAGAAGGTTTGCTAGAAACTTTGGATGTCTGGCTAAGATGGAGATTGGATAGAATGTTTAACCCTTACTATATGGATAAATATAAAAATGTAAAAGCTTCTACTTCATTATATAAAGAATATATAGTAGAAGAAGATAATGGTATAAAGAGTTTATTAATAAGGAATACTTATCAGATAAAGATAAACTAGAAAAATTGTATATTTATCAGGCTAATGAATTAAGAAAGAGTGTTTATTACATTCTAGATTTAAAAGAAAACAAACACTTTAGTTATAATCAAATTGATTTGAAGAAAAAAAGTGCACTAGAAAGAGGTAACTATACTAATTTAAGGGCATTTTATGGAGACTACAGTTTGCTAAATAGCACATTAGTAGATAAATGGAATATGCAAACATTTCCTGGTAAAGATATAACTTTATCATTTAATGAGTTTTCAATGTTAAACATTAGTGGCAAGTATGACAGTTTAACAATACTAGAGTATCTCTATAATTTATATATAAATAGATATTCTGATAAAAAGGATAATCACTTTGAATTATTAAATGATTTTATGTCTTATATTAATACTAATAAATTAGAACTAAATGTCTATAAAAAACTTGATTAATTTTGAATAATTTACTATAATACTCTTGTAAGTTTCAAAGAGAAAAGAGTAGTAATAAATATTTATTTTATAGAGAGTTAGCATTTGGGTGTAAGCTAATAAATAAAGTTTATGAACTTGCTTTTTGAGAAACACTTCGCTTACCCGCGTTATAGGTTAAAGATGCATAATTAAGCTTTATGAATTAAGGTGGTACCGCTCCAATAAGGAGTCCTTAAATCATGAGGTTTTTATTTTTAGGAGGAAGTCATGAATACAGTAATTGAAATATTAATATACTTTTTTGCTTCATATATACTGACATTTATAATTTATACTTTGGTAATAAACAGAAAGAAAAACAAAAGAAGACCTATGGAAATAGATTATATATTAACGAAATTTAATATTGACGAAAGAAAAATAAACTTAAACTTTTTAAGATGGACGCTTAATATAGTTAACCCATTTATAGTTTCAGTTACTTTCTTAGTAGTAATGAACATTGATTCATTTATTTTAGGAATAATTATTGGATTTATTATAATGTTACTCTTAATCTACTCAATATATGAGATAATTGGAAGAGTTTTAAAAGGAAAGGTGAAATAAAATGTATGATTTTAAAGAAATAGAAAAAAAGTGGAGAGAATACTGGGAAGAAAAAGAAATATTTAAAACGGACATAAGAGATTTTAGTAAACCAAAGTTTTATGCATTAGATATGTTCCCTTATCCTTCTGGAGTAGGACTTCATGCAGGGCATCCAGAAGGATACACAGCAACTGACATAGTTTGCAGAATGAAAAGAATGCAAGGATATAATGTACTTCATCCAATGGGATTTGACTCATTTGGCTTGCCAGCTGAGCAATATGCTATAAAAACTGGAAATCATCCAGCTAAATTTACTAACGAAAATATTAACACTTTTAGAAATCAATTGAAAATGTGTGGCTTCTCATTTGACTGGAGTAGAGAAGTTTCAACGTCTGATCCTTCATACTACAGATGGACTGAATGGATTTTCAAAAGGTTATATGAAGATGGCCTTGCAAAAGAAGTTGAAATGCCTGTTAACTGGTGTGAAGAACTTGGAACGGTACTTGCAAATGATGAAGTAATAGATGGAAAAAGTGAACGTGGTGGTTATCCAGTTATTAGAAAGAATATGAAACAATGGGTAATTGATATG
>ONXO01000069.1 GCA_900321795.1 uncultured Eubacteriales bacterium | reverse complement strand
TTTCAGGTACTTTAGTAAAGAAACTACTTCTATTTTCTTCTAATTTTCTAAAAGAAGTGATACTCTCTTTATATTTTTGATATTCAAGTAGTCTTCTTTTTAATTCTTCTTCGGGATTTTCTTCCTCTACTTCTTCTTCATCTTTAACTGGCTTAGGAAGTAGCATTCTGCTTTTCATCTCAATAAGCTCACTTGCAACCACTAAGTATTCACTTGCAATATCAAGATTCATATCTTCCATCTTTTTTAAAAAGTTTATGTATTGCTCGGTGATATCCACTAGCTTAAGTTCACTTATCTCTACTTTAGATTGTCTTACTAAATGAAGTAGCAAATCAAGTGGCCCTTCAAAATCCCCTATTAAAAAATTGTTCATCACTCACATCTCCAGCCTTTTGTTTCACTATCTAGTTTAACTTCTCTTGCTGTGCTTCCAAGAGTGTATAAAGCATTATAATCACTAAGTTTACTATCTAATAAATCTATAGTATAGCTTAGTGAACCTGCCTCATTAACTAAATCTGTTATTTCATATTTAACTAGTTTATTATATTCACTTTCAAAATAATTATCTTCTTCACTTTCCGAATTGTTTACAGTTTTGTTTACTTTGTAGTTTACTAACCCATTTGTACTGAAATCATATATAACTTTGTTAATAACTTCTTTGTTATTAACATTTTTACTAATAGTGCATTTTAATTCTTCCTTCATAGTTTTAAAATCATCTTGATTTAAAATACTTATCTTAGCATAAACACTTTCACCATATATATTTTCATTTAGTGAAAGAGTATATATTCCTAATACTTTTCTTTCTAATGAAGTAACATCAAATTTTTTTCTATAAATAGCAACTTTTCTATTATTATAAAGTTCTATATACAAATTTAGTGAATAGACATTATCAATAGAAGATTCAGGCAAATAATTAAATGTTATTTTATTACTTGTTCTTTTTTGAAAATTATAAAACTGTACTTTCTTAGCTGTTATAGATCCATCACTATTTCCTATTTCTAGGAAACCATCTAATGTATCTTTACTTTCAATTTCATTAGTAGAATTTGTAATAATAGGAGTATTTTTGTTTGAAAATATGTTACTTACAGAAGGAATAATTGTCAAAGCAATTAATACTACAATAATGATAATTATTAATATTCTATTCTCCTTTCGAGTTTCTAATGGGTTATCATTATTAGAAAAATCTAAGATTTCAATTTTGCTATTTTGTGAAGATAAATCTAAGATTTCAATTTTTTCTTCTTGCTTCATTATCTTCACTTTCCTTTCTACTCTTCATTAGAAATTATAACAAAAAACTAAAGACTTAACAATATCTTTAGTTTAAGTTTTAATGTTTTGGCCTAAAAATCACCGCTACTACAAAGGCAATTATAATAGTTACTGCAACTCCTCCTGAACTTGTCGACATTATTCCATTTAATAGCCCTGTCATACCATTTCCAATAAAACCTTCATATGCACCTTTAAATAATAAATGTCCATAATTAGTTATTGGAACAGAAGCACCTGCTCCTGCAAAGTCAAGTAATAACTCATATATTCCAAAAAAGCTAAGCACTGCGCCAGATACTACTAAGATTGCATTGACATGTCCTGGCGTTAGATTAGTATATTCTATTATAATTTGGCCAATAGCACATATGATTCCACTTAATATAAAAGCATTTAAATATATCACTTTAATACCTCCAAACTTACTGCATGTGCAATAGATGGGATAGATTCCTTGAAATTACAACTCTCTTTAGAATGAAGTGACCCAGTTGCTACAACTAATATTTTCTTATAGCCTTCACTAAAGATTTTGTTAAATAATATTAGTGGCGTGCAAACTGGACCTGAACCGCCTGCTATAGAAGAGCCTGAATCTTCAAACAAAAGAGATCCTGCATCATTTACATTATTTAGATTTATATCGTATTCTTTTAGCATATACTCTTTCAGTATTTCTATTCCATAAACTCCTAAATCTCCAGTTAATATTAAGTCATAGTATGCACCATCTCTTTTAGTTTCTTTTAAATGTTCATATATTGTTTTAGCTGCTGCCGGAGCCATGCATGCTCCAAAATTATTTGCATCTGTATATCCTAGGTCAACTACTTTTCCAATAGTTGCACTTTCTATTTTTATATTTCCTTTATTAGAAACTAAAGCGCTTGCTGAACCTGTTGCAGTGAAAGTGTTTACTTTTTTTCTAATAGATCCATATTCTATAGGAAACCTAAACTGTTTTTCACTTGCTAAATTATGACTGCTTACAGTTACTATAGCCTTAGAGCTATTTTTTATCAAATTTGAAGCTATAATCAAACTCCCCACAAAAGAAGCACAAGCACTATAATGAGCAATAAATGGTATATCAAAGTTTCTAGCCGCAAAATTAGATGCTAATAATTCATTCTGTAAATCGCCAGAAACTAATAGATCAATATCTTTTTCTTTTAGTTTACTTTTCTTAAGCAAGCCTTTTATACTTTCAATTTGATATGACATTTCCCCTAGTTCAAAACTCTTTTGTTTGTTGTAGTAATCATCTATTAACTTATCAGCTTTAATTGTTATATTATGCTCATTTCTTCCTAAAACAGTGTAATAGTTTTCAATAAATGTATCATTAAACTTTATAGTCACATTATCACTCCCTTCAATAATGCCAAAAAGAATGCACTTACTAGACCATAAAGAATGATGATTCCAGTCATTTTGAATATATTTGCACCTATTCCCTTAATTAGCCCTTCGCTAGAGTGGTCCATTGCACTTGAAGTCATTGCATGTGAAAAACCAGTTGTTGGAACAATAAGTCCACATTTGCAAAATGAAACAAGCTTGTCAAATATTCCTAACCCAGTCAAGATAGATGATATAATAACTAAAGCAATCATTAAATACATATAACATTCATTAAGTGGCATATAGAAGCATTTTTCTAATACAGTCACAAAAGCCTGTCCGATAACTCCCACTAATCCCCCACTTATAAAAGCTACTATTACATTCTTAGCAATATCTTCTTTTTTAGAGTTTTTCTTAACTATTTTTTTATAATCTTTTAATTTCAAAATAAACTCACCTACAATTATTATGGTGAGTTTATTTATATTTATGCAGCTATTTTAGTCTTAATTCTCTTTAATATAGCACTTTCACTTCTTGAAACTTGGACTTGACTCATTCCTAAAGTCCTTGCAGTTTCACTTTGTGTATAATCTTTAAAGTATCTAAGTTCTATTAGTTTTCTATCATTTTCATTAAGCATTTCAAGTTCATTTCTTAAGTCAATTAAATCATCAAGTAATTCCCTTTTATCTTCGCCGACTACATTTTCTAGTGAGAAATCATCTTCATTCATAGATGCATCTAAACTTACAGTAAATTCACAAGAACTAATAGTGTTTTCTAAATAAACTGGATCTATGTTCATAAATGATGCTACTTCAAGTAAAGACACTTCTCTGTTTAGTTTATTTGTTAAGAACTCTTTAGACTTTTCATATGATTTATATATTTTTATTGCATCTTCTGAAACTTTCATAGTTCTATCATTTTTGATAAATTCGATTATTTCACCAAATATATATTTATATGCATAAGTCGTAAACTTACAAGTAGAGTCCATCTTATAATTTTTATATGCCTTTATAAGACCAATTACTCCTACTTGAAACAAGTCTTCCATATTATAATAATAACTATATTTAGATGCTATTTTATAAATTAAGTTCTTATTTTCATCAATTAACATTTCAATTTCTCTATTCATATTTTCATCACTCCTCTTAAAGCGCTTAGCTCGTCTTCTGCTTCATAAAATGGATTAGTTCCTTTATATTCCAAAGTACTTTCTCTAAGAGTATTAGATAGTGAACATATAGTAGTTCTTCCATCATTATTTGTAGTTATTTCATTCAAATTAGATATAGCTTTCATCCCTTCTTCATCAAGTAAAAAAACTTTATCCATATTAATAACCACATACTTTATTCCATTTGTTAAAACTGTTGGCAGAACCTTTTCTTCAAAAACATTAACAGTTCTACTAATAAGTTCTCCTTCTAATCTAATAAACAAAATACCTTTATTAAACTCCATTTCTACATTTAACATATTTTGTTCCTTCCACTATAATATAGTTTATTTTTTATTTTTTTTAAACAACTTCGACAAAACTAGATTATTATTTTGTACGACTTTTTTTGACATTTCTAATCATAAGCAATACAGAAACAAGCAAAGTGAACAGTCCAAATATGAATATAAAATTAGAAAATGTGCTATAGCTAACTTCTTTAATTGGAGTAGTGTTTAAGGCTAGCATTTCAGAAGATTTACTTGATAAAGATTCTTTATCTTTACCATTAACTGTAATAGTTTCTTCTAAATAATTCTCATTAGATTCATCTGATATTTTTGACAGATTTTTTTCATTTAATTCTTTCTGATATTTACTTAGTTTATTGGTTATCAAATTGTTCAGCGCTTCCATCTCATCTTTAGATGCTACCACTTTTAACAAAGACATATATTTATCAGGATTTTCATAAAGCTGGCTTACATAACCCCTTAGTTTTTCTACATTTTCACTGCTAGACATATCTACTTTATTAATATAATTACTAATCAATTTATTATATTTAAAAATTTCACTTACATCATTTTTTAGTTCTACCAATTCATTAACTTCTAAGTTCTCTAATGTTTTTTCAATATTAACATTCGATAATTCATTTAATTTATTCATTATTATTTCATCTCCTACTCATTATTATTCTCACTTAATTCTTTTAAATACTTTAAAACATATTTATTTAAAATATTTAAATGGGTAATTGTATTTTTCAGTATATCCTTTGATTCTTCATCATGTTTATAAAGCGAGTAAATGAAATTATCATAAAACAAAAGCATTTTTATCAAAACATTCATAAATACTTAAGCATTTTAGCTTTACCTTTTTACAATAGTTTAGATCAACCTCCTTACTTGTCAATTCTACATTCATAACTATCGGTGACAAAGCGACAGTATTATTACAAACTTTTATGAGATTTTCATAAGATCACATCCTTTCTAGAGGATTTTTTCTCCTCTACTTTATACGTACGAAAAAAAATAGAAAAACACTTTTTTTATTGTTGTTTTTCTGAAAAATTTTATAACTTTACACTTTTTGGTGTAAATAAAATGTAAGAGTTTATTTCCTACATTTCATTAAAATACTTCAAATTATTTCTTATTCTTTCATTTTTATCATTTATCTTTAAAGCTTCTTTGGCATAAAACACAGCTTCTTCTTTAGCCCCCAAAAAATAATAATCTAAACTAAGTAAATCACAAATTGTTTCATTCCAAGCAAACTCTTCATTAATATATTTGCTACTCCTATTATGTATAAGTTTAGCTTTAAGTAAATACTCTAGCGATTTAAGATAATCTTTTTTTTCATAATAAAGCATCCCACTTTCCACATAAGGTTCCCTAACAGAAGGAGTTTCTTTTATAGCTTTCATAAGCCAAAGTTCTGCTTCATCATATCTATTAAGAGCTTTATAACATCTTGAAATATACCTCATGGATGCCCCTCTTTCTTCATCCCAAGTGCTACTTTCTAAATTTAAATGCCTTATCAATGTATCTATTGCATCAGTCCATCTTCCTTTATACATATACTCTCTTCCTAGATAATGCATATTTCTATCATCTTGTGGATACTTTTTTACTTCTTCTTCAAGTAAATCTAAGTAGAAATCTCTTCCTTTTGACCTATCTGGATAGTGATTAATATTAAATAAATCTGTTGTTATAACTTTTTCGGGTTCTTTACCAATATAAGTAATAACTTCATGAATCGCATGCTGCCAAACATAATCGTTTCTATTATGTATTTTACTAATAAAATAAGTACTTATTGGATTTCCTTCTTCATCAAATGTAAAGTTCATATTGTATCTTACCCTCTTAGTATCTTCTTTCCAAATACTATCTAGTTTCTTTCTCCATTCTTTGTCAAACACCTCATCAATATCAGTACATACACATATACATTCTTCTTTAGGAACGAGGTTTAAAGAATCATTTCTAGCTTCATCGAACTTAAAGTGTTCGTAATTTTTAACAGTAACATTTACACCAAGACTTCGCAATAAATTAACTGAATTATCGGTCGAACCAGTATCTAAAACATAAATAGAATCCGCTTCTTTCATAGACTCTACCCATCTTTTAATATGTTTTTCTTCATTTTTACAAATTGCATATACATAAACTTTTTTCATACTTTATTATATTCATTTCAAAAAAATGTGCTTTTTTATTATGTCATTTTTTTATTAATTCATATTATAAAGTGAAAGGAGTTAAAAAATGAATAATTCATACGCAAGAGCGTGTCAAAAAATAGAAGATTACAGAGCTAATGGTGGTGTTACTTATGGATGCTGCTGTTTCCCTGTAAGTTATGGCCCTACTGGACCTACTGGTGCTACCGGAGCAACAGGTGCCACTGGAGCTACCGGTGCTACAGGCCCTACTGGACCTCAAGGAGTCCAAGGTATACAAGGTGTGCCAGGAGAAATGGGGCCTACAGGGCCTCAAGGTGTTCAAGGAATCCAAGGTGTTCAAGGTGAACAAGGACCTACTGGACCTACAGGGGCTACCGGAGCAACTGGAGCAACTGGAGCAACTGGAGAAGTTGGACCTACTGGGCCTCAAGGACTTCCTGGTGTAGCTGGAGCTACCGGAACTACAGGTGCCACTGGAGCAACGGGTGCTACTGGAGAAATTGGACCTACTGGGCCTCAAGGACTACAAGGTGTTCAAGGTATTCAAGGGCCTACAGGTGCTACTGGAGCTACAGGTGCTACTGGAGAACCTGGTACAAGTTGCTCATCTGGTGAACTTATAATCAATGGTACTATGGAAAGCGTAGTTGATAACCAACCTACTGACTGGGAATTTACAAATCCAGATGGTGTAGTATCAACAGATGATTTAGGAAGAGTTCATACAGGTAATTTTGCAGTAAACATTGAAGATGGTTCAGAAATATCCCAAACAATAGAAGTTGATGGTGGAGGATGTTATTACTTATTATCATTCTTTGCTAGAGGCGAAGGAAACCAAGTAGGTTTAACTGCAACTGTAACATTTACCACTGCTGGTGGCGAAGAAATAGGTGGCACATTAACTATAAGAGAAGGAGATTTAACTACTTCAAATGCTAACTTCACATATTATCAGCTTATAACTTCACTAGCACCAGAAGATACAACTGCAATTACTGTAACTTTCGCCGTAACTGGCGATGGAAACCAATCCCTTGATTTAGACGACATATCACTTTATACTATATAGAAACACTTAAGAGGCAATTGCCTCTTTTTTGTTATAGTATAATAAAAAAGTGCCTCAATTGAAGCACTAGAATTATCTATTTCTTTTGAATTTTTTGAATTTATCACACAAACTCATATATGTCACCTAATATATATTATGTTTTTGAAAGTAATATTGTAAAGGCTTTAGTTTATAACATTAACATTACCACTTAAAATATCTTTTAAATAATTAAACAATCTCGTAAAATAACCAGCTTTTTTTATTTCTTCATGAATCACAACATTGTACATTAAGTCTTCATTATTAAAATGAAGTGTAAGTGTTCCTACTTTATCCCCTACTTTCAAAGGAGCTTTTACTTCATCTAAAACAATATCATAATTATAAGTAATATCTCTAGTATTTTTATCTAGCACAACACTCGCATCTTTTTCTAAATAGTATTTAACTTCTCTAGTTTTAGAGTTATCTATAAACATTGTCCCAAGTACTGTATCTTTAGACAAAATAGTGTTTTTATAATACATTGAAAACGCATATTCCATCATATTAATTGTATCTGTATTTCTATCCTCTTTAACTTTGGCGTTCATAACAACAGTTATTAGTCTCATATCATTTCGTTTCATTGTGCCCGTCAAACAATAACCGGCACTGTTAGTAAATCCAGTCTTTAACCCATCAAGTCCATTATAAAACTTTATAAGAGAATTAGTGTTTACTAGCCATATGCTTTTACCATTTTGATGCGTAAATGTTGTTTCATAAGTGCTTGTTATCTTTAGTATATCTTCATATTTAACTAAAGCCGAAGCAATGATAGCCATATCTTTTGCAGTAGTTAGATGACCTTCTTCATCTAATCCATGGGGATTTTTAAATGTAGTATTAAAAGCTCCAAGTTCTTTTGCTTTATCATTCATCATTCTAACAAAGTTTTCTTCGCTTCCACCTACTTTTTCAGCCATTGCAACGGCTGCATCATTCGCAGATCCTATTGCTATTGCAGTTAATAGCTCTTTTACTGACGCCGTTTTACCCGCTTCTAGATAAACTTCACTACCACCCATACCAGCAGCATTCTGACTTATTGTCACCTGATCTTCCAAAGATATAGTTTTTTCTTCTAAAGCTTCTTCAATCAAAAGCATAGTCATAATTTTAGTCATAGACGCAGGAGCCATTTTCTTTTCAGAGTCCTTTTCAAACAAGACCTTATTAGTAGAAGCTTCAATCACAATACCACTTTCACTTTTAAGATTCACTGGTGCAGTTACTTCAGCTTTCAAAGTACCTATAAATAGAAAGAGACTTATAATTAATAAAATAAACTTTTTCATTAAACACCTCTTTCAATAT
Source organism: uncultured Eubacteriales bacterium (assembly GCA_900321795.1). Lineage (GTDB taxonomy): Bacteria > Bacillota_I > Bacilli_A > RF39 > UBA660 > RUG727. The sequence goes on along the minus strand of ONXO01000069.1, from coordinate 6,671 downwards.
TATTCTTTACTTCTTAAAAAAATACTTTCTTCTAATATAGTAATGTTTTTTATTTTTTTTAAGAACTACAAAATAGAAAATAATGATTATTAAAGCTATAATAATTACAACTATAGTATACTTAACTATTTCAAGTTCTTCATCAGAAAGCTTATGATTATCAAATATGTTATTTTTAGTTTCTCTTTCATATGTAATCTTTTTAGGTTTATTAGCTTTTATAATATAAATGGTTTCACTTTTTTTGTCTTCACTTGTTACTTCTAATTTTATTATATTTTCTTCTTTATTTAAAATGATATCTCCTGAAACTTTTACTGTTTGAAGTGGGTTATTCAGTTCATAACTAATATTTAATCTATCTTCTTCAGTATCTATTTCATAATAATATTTATCCTTTTCAAAATTTAAGTCTATTCCTTCAATAGTTATATTATCCAAATGTGATGTCTCTTTGTTATAAATTGCTTCACCTCTGGTAATGTTGAGCTTATAAGTTGTTTCTTTACCATTTTTATATGAAGTAATTTCTATTACATTAAGTCCTTTTTTAAGACTTTTACTTCCTATTCCTGTTATTATTTCGTCTTCTTCTTTAACAGCATTAATTGTTATTATTTGAGTATTTTCACTTACAAATACATTATATACAAATACATTTTTATCAAATAAAGGTGCTAATAGTTCATTTTTTATAGTTATGTTTTCTAAAGCATTTAATTTAAAAGAAAATACAAAGAACACAATAATCATCAAAGTATATTTTTTCATATAGTCTCCCATATGTTTATTATATACTTATTTTATTTAATAATACTTTCCTCTTGATTACTCCCACTTTGAAAGTTTTATTTAATGGCTTAATTATAGATATATTTAATTATTTGGGGTAATTTAGTTTTAAAAGTGAGAGTAACCAAAAGGAAAATCCTTTTAGTACATATTTAGCTATCTTTTTCATTAATAACATTTTCTTTAGAAGACTTACTGGACAAAAACGAAATCTTTTCAGCCACTATTTCCGAATCATATCTCGTTTCTCCATCCTTTTCATAAGATCTAGACTCAATCCTTCCTACAATTCCAATAACATCTCCTTTTTTACAATATTCACAAGTACGTTCAGCCATAGCATTCCACAAAATACATTTTATGAAATCAGTTTCGTATTCACCTTTAGTATTTTTATAGTTCCTTGGAACTGCAACAATTACAAAAGTTCTGCTACTTCCATTATCTGTTTTGATAATTTCAGGATTTTTTGTAAGTCTTCCAACTAGCATTACATTATTAAGCATAATTAATTTCACCTCCTTTCGAAAATCAATCTATCACAAGTTCGTTTCAAATGCAAATCGTTGATTTTAAGTATTAAAATACTGTTATTTAAAATCAAAATTTTTATTTGGTTAAAATGTGAAATTATTAAATACAAAAAAAGAATAAAAATAAAAATCATATAAACAATTTTTATTTTTTAACTTCTGTTTTTTAAAAAAAGTAAATTTTCAATAATTCAAAAATTTTTTATAGCTTTAATATCGGAGAGTGCTTCAATTAGTTTATCTATTTCTTCATAAGTGTTATAAAAATATAAACTAATTCTTACTGTATCAGTATAATCAGCTTCATCCATAAGCATCTTAGTGCAATGTTTACCACTTCGTACACAAATAGATTTCGAATTTAAATATAGTCCTAAATCTCCACTACTTACTCCATCAACATTAATTAAAACAATTGAAGATTCACTATTTTCATTATAGATTCTCACATAGCATAGTTTTTTAAGTTCATTTAATAAATATTTTTTTAAAAATCTCTCTTTTCTTTCAATACTATCCATACCCACTTTATTTATGTACTTAATGCTTTCTGAAAATGCAATAATAGCACTTAAGTTTTGGGTACCAGCTTCAAATTTATAAGGAATTGGTAGTAAAGATAGTTCATCTTCATTAAAATCAACATTCATACCGCCACCATAACGAACTGGTTTCATTTTACACAATAACTCTTTTTTTCCATATAATATTCCAAGTCCTGTAGGTCCTAGCATCTTATGCGCAGAAAAAGCCAAAAAGTCTATATCTTCTTTTTGAACATCTATATTCATATGTCCTAGAGCTTGCGCACCATCAACAACTACTAAAATATTATTTTTATGTGCAAAACTACTAATTTGAGATATATTTCTAACATCACCAACAACATTAGTTATAAGTGCTAAAGAAATAACTTTTGTTTTCTTATTTACCACACTTTTAACTGATTCAAGAGTTAATTTATTATTCATATCTAGTGGTGCGTATTTTATCTCAATGCCAATCTCTTTTTTTAACATCATCCAAGGTAAAATATTAGAAGCATGTTCTGCTTTATTAAGTATTACTTCATCTCCTTCTTTTAAGTAATACTTAAAATACCCAAATACAATCATATTTAAACTATCAGTAGTACCACTTGTAAAAACAATCTCTTCTTTATACTCACTATTAATATATTCTTTAACTAAATCTCTGGTGTTATCAACTTCATCATCCACTTTAAAACTAATATTATAGTCTCCTCTATGTGAATTAGCAGTATAATTTGTTAGATACTCCATTTCCTTATTAATAACACTTATGGGTTTAAATGTAGTAGCAGCATTATCAAAATATATTAAATCATTTCTTTTCATTAAAAAGTCTTTTTCATAGTTCATGCCTATCACCAGTATAGTCTATGCATATTTACACTTTTTGAATGTGCATTACTCTAAAAGAATATTTTAATAGACAAATCATCATTTTTTTCTTATAATTTAACTAGGTGAAGAAAAATGAAAAATTGTTTATTTTGTAATATTGGTAAGGATAAAATTGAATCACTATGTTTATATGAAGATGAAATAGTTAAAGTAATTCTTGATGCATTTCCAAATAAACCAGGACATACTTTAATTATTCCTAAAAAGCATTTTAAAGACTTAGATGATATTGATATGGAAACGCTTTCATATATATTAGACAAAGCTAAAGAGGTTAAAAAAATACTAGAAAAAGCATTAAGGCCTGAAAGTATAGTTCTTATACAAAACAATGGTAAAGCAGAAGTTATTAAACACTTTCATCTACACTTAATTCCCCATTATGATAACGAACCTACTCTTTCCAGAGAAGAAGTATTCCAAAAGATAAAAGAGATAGCTTAAGACAGTTATCTCTTTTTAAATTACCAACCGATGAAAGCACCAAAAATAATAGCTAAAAGTATGAAAAGTATTAATATAATGAAGAAAGTATTACCATAACCTCCACAATTAGTAACTCCTTGATTACCTCCGCAGCAACGATTCATTTACTAAACACCTCCTCAAGAATTAGATAAATGCACCTAGTATCATAACTAGTAATATAAATAGAGCTAATCCAAATGCAGCACCAGAAATACCATTATTTCCATTTCCACAACAATTCATTTGTCTATCCTCCTTTTTAATCTTTACACTCTTATTATAAGCAAATATAAAAAATATGTGACTTTATAATTGTATTTTACATTAATTTTTGCTAGAATAAAAATTATGGAGGGTAATTTATGAAAAAGAAAATATTAGGATTAGTTTTAATAGCATTACTTGCTACTGGATGTGCAACTGCTCATCTAGAAAATGGTAAAGAAAGTGTTGTCACTTTTAATGAAGGAGGAATATCAGCAGAAGATTTATATAACACTCTTAAAGAAAAACATGGAGTGCAAGAATTAATAACTTTGATAGATAATGAATTATTATCTAAAGAATATAAAGAAACAACTGAAGAAAGCAAATATATTTCAGATGTTATTTCTTCTTTAAAAAGTTCTTACGGAGATAATTTTGAAACAGCTATTCAAAGCTATTATGGTGTAAAAAATGAAAATGAATTTAAAGAATACATACGTTTAGCTTACAGAAGGCAACTATGGGAAAAAGATTATGCTAAAAGTGAAGTTACTGATACTGAAATAAATGACTACTATGAAAATGTAGCAATAGGTGATATAGAAGCATCTCACATCTTAATCAAAGTTAACACAAGTGATGATGATGCAAAAGCCTTGCAAACTGCCAAAGATATAATTGCTAAACTTGATAAAGGAGAAAACTTTGCTACTCTTGCAAAAGAATATTCAGAAGATGCAGCTAATGCTGAACAAGGTGGAAGTTTAGGATACTTCAATTACAAAGATCACTTTGATAAGAACTTCATGGAAGCTGCTGTAAATCTAGAAGTTGGCAAATATACAAAAACTCCAGTCAAATCACAATATGGCTATCATATAATTTATAAAACTAATCAAAAAGAAAAAGATATTTTAGAAAATATAAAAGATAGTATCATAGATATAATAGCTGAAGAAAAAATAGATTCTAATGAATCGTACATGACTAAAGCAATATCAGGATTAAGAAAGAAATATGATATGAAAATAACAGATTCAGATTTATCTACAGAATATAATAATATATATGGAGAATAAAAAGTTTGGAAAATCCAAACTTTTTTATTCTTTAAAAAACTATTTTTAGCATTTATTAGTTATTATAAGGTACATCAAAATAGAACTTAGTTCCTTTATTCTTTTTACTCTCTACACCAAAGTTAAAGTCGTGTTTTAACAATATATTTTTTACTATAGATAGTCCTAGCCCTGTTCCTATCTTTCTTCTTTTGTGATTCTTTTCGTTTTTATAAAATTTTTCCCATATTTTATCAATTTCTTCTGTGTCTATGCCTTTACCACTATCTATTATACTAATTCTTATATATTTATTAAAATCTTCTATTTTAATAGTTATAGTTTTATCTTCTCCTGTATAGTTAACTGCATTGATTAATAAATTATATATAACCTGTTCTACTTTAGGTTTATCTGCATTTATAATATATTTTCTTTTATCATTAAATTTAAATGTATAGCCTTCTTCATTTAAATAAGTAAATCTATTTAAAATAGTGTTTATTAAAGCAGTTATATCAAAATCTTCTTTATTTAGTGTTTCCATATTAGATTCACTTTTCGATAAAGTTAGTATATCATTAACTAAAAGATTTAATCTTTCACTTTCTTCTATTATTACATTCAAATTTTCTTCTCTTTTATCTTTATTATCACTATTTAAATCTCTAGCCATTTCTGCATATGCTTTTATCATGGTTAAAGGAGTCTTAAGGTCATGTGTTACATTAGCTAGTAAATCTTTTCTCGTTTCATCTAATTTAGATAATTCATTTTTAGTATAGTCTAATGTAGAAGCAAGTTCTTTTATTTCAGTTATATTTTCATTTACTTCAAATGGCGTTTCTAAATCTCCTTTAGCCATTTCTTTTGCGCGTTTATTAATTTTTAGTATTGGAGAAGATACTTTTTTACTTATAAAATATGCAAATATAAATGATAAAATAAATATTGCTATTGTTATATAAATTAATTCTTCTCTTATTATTCTAATAGCTGGATCAGTAGGTTCAAGCGAAACATTTATGAAAGCATATGTGTTATCATCTAGCTTAATAGCATTTATAAGCGTTTCATTATTAAGCATAGGGTTTTTCATTTTATATGTTTTATTAGATAGATTACTATTAATAAAGTCTTTCTTATAACCATTGGCTTCTATACCCTCTCTACCATTAAATATACATCCTCTTCTCATTTGATTAGAAGAATATGATGTTTCATAGTTTTTTATTATTTCTATACAAGCATTATTGTTATAAGATAGAATATCATAGTCTTGTTCACTTTTATTATTTTCATAATATTCTTTAGTAGTACTAGCTAATTTGCTTAAATCCTTAGCAGTTCTATATTCATAGTATGTATTAAAGAATAACACTTGAAATAGCCAAAGAAATGCAAGTATTAAACACACAAATAAAGCTAGATAATACCATAGGTGTAATATTAAACTTTTACTTTTCTGTTTCATATTTGTACCCCATACTTCTTACTGTTTTTATTAAATCTCTATATTCACCAAGACTTTGTCTTAGCATTTTTACATGTGTATCTACAGTTCTATCATCGCCATAGTAATCATATCCCCATACGACAGATAAAAGACTTTCTCTAGATAAAGCGATTCCCTCATTTTCAATAAAATATACAAGAAGGTCATACTCTTTCGGCGTTAATTCTAATTGTTTATTATTTATCATTACTTTATGACCTTGATAGTCAACTTCCAATTTTTTGTATTTATAAGTAGTTTTTAGCTTATCATTTCTTTTAAGCACCGCTTTTACTCTAGCAATTAATTCTTTTGGTGAGAAAGGTTTGGTTATATAATCATCTATTCCCAAATCAAAACCTTTTAGTTTATCTTCTTCTTCACTCATAGCAGTAAGCATTATTACTGGAATGTCTTTTAATTCTTTCATTTCTTTTAAAGCAGCTATTCCATCCATTTTAGGCATCATTACATCTAGAATAACTAAATCTATTTTTTCTTCTTTAAATACTCTTAATGCATCTAGTCCATCCTCTGCTTCATATACATTATATTTTTCATTTAACAAGTATTCTTTTATAACACTCCTTATAAGCAACTCATCATCTACAACTAATATATTCATATAAATCTCCTTTTCTATTTATATTATAACAGGTAAAAGTGTATTTTTTGTGAAAAATATTATTTT